>NZ_JBKVQF010000001.1:0-29102 GCF_046969025.1 Waltera sp.
GCTTATGATGTCCGGGGACAGCTTCTGGAAGAGCGGCGGAACGGCGCTTCTGTTTGCTATGCCTATGACAAAGCCGGGAACAGAATCCGGAAGACGGATGCACAGGGAGAAATCCGTTATCTTTATAATGAGAAGAACCAGCTGGTCGAAGAGGAAAGCCCTGCCGATAGAAAACAGTTTTCTTATGACCGTCAGGGCGGTATAATAGAAGAAAAAAATCTTGCCGGAATCCGTCGGTTCTCCTATAACAGCCGCCACCAGCAGACAAGGGTGGAAACTGAAACTGGCAACGTGCAGGAGAACCGCTATGATGCGGAAGACCTGCGGTTTGAACTGCTGGAAAACGGCAGGAGAACCAGTTTTGTCTACCACGATGGAGAGCTTCTGGAGGAGGGAAGAGAAGAGCAGAAGACCAGTTATCATCTCGGGGCAGGGATGGAAGCGTTCCGCAGAGGACAGGAACTGTCCTACTACCACAAGGACGAACAGCTCAGTACGGTATTTGTTACTGATGGACAGGGAGAAACCCGGAACAGCTATCAGTATGATGCCTTTGGCATACCCCTTGAGACCACAGAACAGCTGAATAACCGCATCCGTTATACGGGCCAGCAGTATGATGAACTGACAGAGCAGTATTACCTGCGGGCGAGGTATTATAATCCGGTTGCCGGGCGTTTCATGCAGGAAGACGTCTATCAGGGGGATGGACTGAATCTGTATGCGTACTGCGGGAATAATCCGGTGGTGTATTATGATCCGAGTGGGTATGCAAGTACGTCAACAGGTAAAGCTTGTCCACCGCAGGGGAAAATTAGTGAAAGTGTTGATGAGACCAGCTATGGGAAGTCAAGTAGTAATTGTACGGAATTGGTACCATATTATCCCGCAAATAATGGAGCTGAGAGTGGTACTGATACAACAAGAGTAGGAAGATGGATGTCACAAGACGAATACGACAAGATGGTTGCATCAGGAAAAGTTCAGATGTCTGGAGACAATAAAGTTCATGTTGCTAATCCAGCAGATATTAATGCATTTGGAAAACAAGCACCTAAAGGTTCTGTATATGTTGAATTCGATGTTCCTAGCAATACTATTTCGAAAGGAGGAACAGATGGCTGGGGGATTATAAATGGACCGGGATCTTTGCTTGATAGGTTAAATGCCAAGAAAGGTTTGCCTAGAATTACAGAGATGCCAAATGTTACTAACATATCAATCGAAGGGAGTAAGTAATATGAGTGATTATAATTATGAGATTATAAAAGCATCAGTTTTAGAATGGTATGAAAAGGTGTCATCAAATCTTCTGAAGCGAGACGAAATTATGCTATCAAAAAACAATGATGATGCATTAATTATTGATTTTGATTTTCAAAATTGTATGGCACAGCTTTCAGTGACTAATTCACAGTATGTTCCTTATCAGTTCGTGTATTTTGAGGCAATGGATATTGAGGTATCAGATTTAGAAGAGATAACACCAATATATAGTTTTCATGATGATGATACTACGCAAAAAGATGATGTGATTAGTGCTCTGGATGAAGCCTTGTTATTTTGTTCAAATTACAAAGTGAAGTAGCAAGAATATTTAATATGTCTCTATTTTAAAGTTATCCAGATTCAAATTGAATAGTAAGTATTAAGAGCCAACTGTGGTGAGGTAGAAAATGACACAAATTAAAATGTAATAATTTTGTGATATTTTCTATATGATGCAGAGTACCTGCGTGCCGGAATGGTGGAAAACGGGGTAGGCAAGGAATTCCTATATTACAATGGAGAACTTCTTGCGGAAAGCAATCCATTGGGAAATGTTGTGAGCCGATACATTCTAGGCTACGGCGTGTCAGCAGGCTGGAACCGGGAAAAGAGCGGTTACCACTACTATCATCTGGATGAGCAGAACAGCACTGCCTATATCACGGGAGGCGGTGGGGAGGTAGAAAACCGGTACGAGTACGATGCGTTTGGCGCGATCCAAAACAGTAGGGAAGAACTCCCCAACAGAATCCTCTACACGGGACAGCAGTATGACCAGACCAGCGGGCAGTATTATCTGCGGGCGAGATTTTACAATCCGGTGATTGGAAGGTTTGTGCAGGAGGATGAGTACCGCGGGGACGGGTTGAACCTGTATGCGTACTGTAAGAATAATCCGGTGGTGTACTATGATCCGAGTGGGTACAAGGATAAACGTCAGACCCCATGCAAGGAAGAAACAAGTGTGGGGGAAAGTGGTGCTGGAGAGAGTGATACTTCTTCTGTAGCTAAACCTAATCAAGGACAAGGATTCTCAAGTAAAGGTTACAATCCACAACCAGGAGAGAGAACTTTTGAAGGATATGTGAAGCAAATTAGTGACCCTGAAATCAGTCTGTATACAAAGTCATCTGGATTTAACAATAATCCAAAAGGCACTGGGGGACAATTTAAGAGATTTGGTGCAAATGAGCATTATAGACTAGCTCCACATGTCCATCAACCAGTAAGAAATGTAACGCCAAATGGTATGATTTTTGGAAAGACAGGAAAAGATGTAGGGATAGATGTTTTTAGTCCAAATAAAAAAGATATTAAACAGTTATATGAGTATTTAAATAACGGGAAATATCACGAATAAGAGAGGTACATTTTAACATGACAAAACAACAGACAATATTTTTTGAAGAATTATCATATATTCAAGAATATTGTGTAAATGTTGCATTATGCAACAGCAAAAACAATATCAATGATGAAGAACGCTTACGAGATGTAACAAGTGATGTAATTTATAGGGTAATGGAATTACTTGATGGATATGCTTGTGAATTACCTAGATTTAAACTTATCAATGCAGAAACAGGAGAAGTGCTTAATGAAGGAATTGAGTTGCACGATACATGTGTTGAGTACTTAAGCAAAAAGGAAATATAAGTATACTTAATAACATATTAATTTTTTTCGTTTTCTTATGTTATATATTATGTATACACTAAGGTCGCCCACCACCTAAAATTTAACCATGGTCTTTAAATTAATCGGAATGGCTCTCACCGAAGGTGATATAATCCTGTAGATTAATTTGAAGATCCATCCAAAACATCCGTCAGGCAGACGGCGGGGAGGAAGGCTATACCTATGACTTTGCGGGCAATGTCACTGGTACCAGGGATGCCAACGGCGGCGTGATCACCTACCGCTACAACAGTCAGGGAAAGGTCTGCGAGATCACCGACCAGGAGGGCAACAGCGAGACCTTCCGCTATGACCGTGAGGGGGCGCATGGTACTCCATGTGGACCGCAACGGCAGTGAAGTCCGCACCACCTACAACGTGGACGGGAATCCGGTGCTTGAGACCGGAACGGACCGAAACGGGGAGAACCGTGTCACAAGAAGCTTTGAATATGACGCGTCAGGCAATGTGAGGAAAGCAGTGGCAGGAGGCTTCTGCTACACGTATGAGTACCGCCCGGACGGGAAGCTGCTGAAAAAGTCAGCCTCCGGCAGGACGCTTGTTTCCTGCACCTATTTTTCGGACGGCAGTCTGGAAAGCCTGACAGATGCCAGCGGAAAGCCGGTGTTTTATGAGTATGACTGGCGTGGAAACCTCTCAGCCGTGAAGGACGGGAACGGGGAGACGCTGGCAGCGTATGCCCATACACCGGGAGGAAGGTTAAAGGAGATCCGGCACGGTAACGGTCTTTGCACCCGCTATGAATACGATACGGATGGGAATATGATCCATCTGCATTTCCAGAGGGAAAACGGGGAAACTATCTCCGACCTATGGTATGAATATGACCTGAACGGAAACCGAACCCTGAAAACGGGGAAATGCGCCACCATCCAAACGGCAACTTTGCTCCATACGACGAGTAGATGGCTGACAGTTCTCTACTCGCCGTCGATAAAAATATGGAGGTCTTTGCCATCCCAGACAATTTTCTTAACCATCAGCTTAATTAAGGTACGCTTTTCTTCAATCGTCAGCGTATGGAAATTGTCTTTGAAGCTGGATAACGCCGTGGACAGCATATCAACTTGGATTTCCCTGTCCGCTATGATGTTTACATCCTTTTGCAGACGGGCTTTTTCTTCTTTCATGGAAGCCAGTTCTTTGTCCAGCTCCGTGATTCTGGCATTTACACGTTCAATGAACGCAGCTCCTAAACTTCCATGTGACAGTGTGTTAATAAGATTGTCAATCTCGCTATTACATTTTTTGATTTTATCATCAATGACCGCTACGGGGCTTTTTTGTGTCTGTCCTTGTAAATCACGTTTCAGCTTTTCCAGCAGCTTATAGATACCGGAGTTTTCGTCCGTGTACTGCATGAGATATTCACAAACAATGTCGTCTGCCTGCTGACCGTTGAGATTTTGACAGTCGCATAAATCTAAGCCGCCACGCAGTTTGTTGTTACAAATATAGTCGTAAAGTTCACGGTTGCCGCCTTTGCCGCTCCGCTGCTTTGCGAACATCCGGCTCTGGCATTTATCACAGAAGATTAAGCCGGATAGTAAGGAATAGTCATTGTGCATGATAGCAGGCTTCTTCCCAGTGGGGATATTGTCTTTCAAGATATTTTGAATTGCTACCCATTTTTTACCGGAAATACGCCCCTTGTGCTTACCGATTGCGACAATCCATTTATCCATATCCTGTCTTGGGGCACTTTTCTTTCGGTAATCACGCTTATTGTATGCCAGCAGACCGTATTTATTAGAACAATCGGTCTTCTCAAAGCAAACATCTGAATGATGTTCCGAGAAGTATTCCCATGCGTCTTCATCAGCGATACAGTAAACCGGATTTTGCAATATTTCCTTAATACCGATGGTAGAGAAAATCTTTCCTGTGCGTGATTTGATTCCCTGCTTGATTAAGTATTTGCTTACGCCGGATATGCTCCGAAGCTCTAAGAATTTTTCCAGAATACAGTCAATGGTTTTCAATTCCTCTGGATTGTCCTTTAGCTTGCAGGAAGTCTTGATTTTACCGTCAATGATGATTTCCTGTATCTTTTCAGAAGTAAATCCTGTTGGGGTAGTGCCGCCCAGCCAGCGTCCAGTTCTTGCCAGCATTAGCATATTGTCACGGACACGCTCTGCAATCGTTTCTCTTTCCAGTTGGGCGAAAACCGAAGCTATGTACATCATGGCTTTTCCCATAGGCTTTGAGGTGTCAAATTCTTCTTTGATACAGATAAATGAAATATTGTAGCTGTTTAAGTCTTCAATCAGAGAAGAAAAGTCACTGACATTACGGCTGATACGGTCAAGACGATAGCAGACAACGTATTCCGGTTTATTCAGTTTTATATCACGGAGCATTTGTTGGAATTGGGGTCTGTCCGTGTTCTTTGCGGAAAAGCCCTCGTCTTCATAGACGACGATTTCCGCATTATCCGATTCGGGGATTTTGGTTGAAATATACTCCCTGCACATTTCAATCTGGTTTTCAACGCTTTCCCCTTTACCCGTATATACCGATTTACGGCTGTATATATAGATTTTCAAAGGTTACTCACCATCCTTTTTCTGCTGCACATAGTCAGATAAAATCTTAGCGCATAGGTTGGAAAAGGTACGCTTGTCCTCTTTTGCCAGATTATCTAACTGCTGCTTTAATTCCTTTGGAATTGTTATAGGTACTCTCACGTTATTTTCAGAAACAGCCAAACTATCCACCTCCTTACATATAGTGTATCACAGTGTAACACTTTTGTCAAGGTGTTCAGAAATAAGCGTCTTTATGTCATTGTTCGTATTACAAATTGTTTGGTTTTCTTTATGGATGATGATATAATTACTCTTAGAATAATTTGTGAGAGGTAACAGTATGCAGCAGAATTTATTTTATCCTATATATGCACAATTAGAAAAAGAACTGGAAGAATTAAGCTATTACATAACCTTTGACAGAAATCAGTTAAAGGTATATTCAATTAAAATATCGGAATTGCTTTTAAGAACTGTGTCCGAAATAGAAAATATATCTAAAGCATTATGCAAAAGAGAAAATATCAAATTTTATGATAAAAAGAAGCATATCCGCCAAATCGTATATTTCAACGATTATTATGAGAAACTTGAAGAATTATTTTTATTATCTAAAAAATATATTTCTTTTGATTTAGAAAACTGTAATCAAAATATATTTGATATTAAGTTATCTCCATTTAGAAAAGATAAGATGTTTAAAGTAAATGGAAAGGAAAAAAATATTTGGTCTTGGTATCATGCGTATAATAAAATTAAACACGATAGAGTTAAATATTATAAATATGCTAATTTAGAATGTTTGATTAACGCTTTAGCAGCATTGTTTTTATTAAACATTCTTTATCTTGACAAGGTATTTTATTCAAAGGAAGCGTATGATACAGAATATGTAATAAACAAAATAGAAAGTTTTTCAAAAGTATTTTCTGTTGATTATACGGTAGCTGTTTCATTAGAAGATAAGGAATTTCCAACATCCATAAATGACAGTTTTTTTAACCCCGCAGAATTTTTCCGAATCGGGCAAGATTCTTCTACTTATATATTATATTCTGACGAGGTAATAAAAACATCATCGGACGAAGCGGCAGATATGTTAGACAAATTAGAGGGGTGCGTACAGATTTATAATCCAGAAACAAAAGAATTAAGAAAGAAATATGAGAATTATGAATATATAGAGCATATGACAGAATGTAGATTAGTAGCAAAAATAAATAGAACTAAATAAGGTGCATTATAGTAAGGCGTTCAGCAATGAGCGTCTTTTTTTCTTGTCCAAAATTCAGAAAGGATGTGATTACTCATGCCATTGCAAAAACCGCAGGAGCGTTCCCCACCCCATAACATTATGTGGAGATTGTGCCAGTCATGAGCTGGCAGAAATCCCCCTTATTCGGCTTGACTACTCTTTACCTGTCAGAATGGGATTTGTCAAGGGTGCTAAGCACAACGCCAGCCCTTGATAAATCACAGGCAGACAGGTATTCTCCACGAAGCTGAATGAGGAACTATCAAAACCCATTAACCATCAATCATCAGAAAGGAAAGGTAAAACCATATGGAACTTAAATTTGTTATCCCGAACATGGAAAAGACTTTCGGCAGCTTAGAGTTTGCCGGAGAAGACAAGACAGAACAGCGCAGAATCAATGGGCGCATGACCGTACTAACACGCAGCTTCAATCTGTACTCTGACGTACAGAGGGCGGATGATATTGTCGTGATTCTGCCAGTCGAAGCAGGAGAAAAGCATTTTGATTTTGAGGAACGTGTCAAGCTAATTAACCCACGTATTACCGCAGAGGGCTATAAAATCGGCACTCGTGGCTTCACAAACTACATCCTCCATGCAGACGACATGGTAAAAGCATAAGGAAAGAGAGGTATCTATTTATGAGATTAGCAAATGGAATCGTCATTGACAAGGAAGCAACATTCGGGGCGTTGAAATTCTCCGCCCTCCGCCGTGAGGTTCGGATTCAAAACGAAGACGGTACGGTATCGGATGAAATCAAGGAACGCACTTACGATTTAAAATCCAGAGGACAGGGGCGCATGATTCAAGTGTCCATCCCTGCCAGCGTGCTGCTGAAAGAGTTTGACTACAACGCAGAAGTGGAAATCGTCAATCCCGTTGCCGATACCGTCGCAACCGCCACGTTTCAAGGGGCGGAGGTGGACTGGTATATCAAGGCGGATGATATTGTCTTGAAGAAAGGTGCTGCCCCTGCCGGAAATCCGCAGCCGTCGAAGAAGGACAATCCGCCTGTAAAATAGGAAGCCTATGGATGATATCGCAGGATATGACGAATACGAAGACGACTTCCGGCTTCTTGCCCTGCCGGAATACCGCTGGATGGCGGAACAGCTAGTGAACGAAGCCTTAGAAGATTACAGACCACCGGAAAATATGAATGTATTTATGCCGGATTGCCTATGCAATGACATTTCCGGCTATACATTCCTGTTTACAGCCCGTACAGAAGACAGCGAAAAAACATATTCGCTGCTTTACACAGGCTTTTATTAAATTCAGAGAAAAGGAGTGAATCAAGCATGAAACAGTATCTCCCACGTGGCAAGCGGATTCGTGCCACGGACAAAGACTTAGTTTTCCATACTGCCACCGCCGCCCTGCTTCCAGTCTTTCTGCTGATTGTCCTGCTGTTTCATGGCAGATCAATCATGCAGACAGACTGGCAGGATGTTACTTTAACGCAGCTTGGAGAATCCATCCACATACCCTACCTGCTTATCAGTATGGGTGTGGCAGGGCTTACCTGTCTGGCGGCGGCTCTGGTTTTCCGGCACTACTGCCGTGACTATGTGAAACAGCTCTACCACCGCCAAAAGCTGGCGAAGATGGTTCTGGAAAACAAATGGTATGAAGTAGAACAGGTGCAGTCAGACGGTTTCTTCAAAGACCTGTCGTCCAGCCGTTCAAAGGAGAAAATCAGTTATTTCCCCAAAATCTACTACCAGCTTAAAAATGGGCTGATTCATATTCGGGTGGAAATTACGCTGGGAAAATATCAAGACCAGCTTTTGCACTTAGAAAAGAAGCTGGAAAGCGGCTTGTATTGCGAGCTGACCGACAAGGAGTTAAAGGATTCCTACGTGGAATATACCCTGCTCTATGACACTATCGCAAACCGCATTTCCATTGAAGATATGCAGGCAAAGGACGGCAAGCTCCGGCTGATGAAAAATATCTGGTGGGAGTATGACAAGCTGCCCCATATGCTGATTGCCGGAGGAACGGGCGGCGGTAAGACGTATTTCATTCTGACGCTCATAGAAGCCCTGCTCCGCACAAATGCCGTTCTTTACGTCTTAGACCCGAAGAACGCCGACCTTGCCGACTTGGAAGCCGTTATGCCAAACGTCTACTATAAAAAGGATGATATGACCGCCTGCCTTGACCGTTTCTATGAGGAAATGATGAAACGCAGCGAGGATATGAAGCAGATGAAGGGCTACAAGACAGGAGAAAACTACGCCTACTTGGGATTGCCAGCAAACTTTCTTATCTTTGACGAATATGTGGCGTTCATGGAAATGCTGGGAACAAAAGAGAACGCCGCCGTCCTTAATAAGCTGAAACAGATTGTCATGCTGGGGCGGCAGGCCGGATTCTTTCTGATTCTTGCCTGCCAGCGTCCGGACGCAAAATATCTGGGCGACGGAATCCGTGACCAGTTCAATTTCCGTGTGGCTCTTGGGCGTATGTCTGAAATGGGCTATGGGATGATGTTCGGGGAAACCGACAAGGACTTTTTCTTGAAGCAGATAAAAGGGCGTGGCTATGTGGATGTGGGAACAAGCGTCATATCGGAATTTTATACGCCCCTTGTGCCAAAAGGACACGACTTCCTAAAGGAAATCAAACTACTTGCAAACAGCAGGCAGGGCACACAGGCGGCGTGCGAAGCGGAAGCCGCAGGGGTGGACTGACCTGCTGGCTGGTGTGCCGCAAGGCACGCCAGCACCTAACCCCCCGTATCTAACAGGGGGGTACAAATCGGCTGGAAACAGTCTGAAAATAAAGCGGAATCCTACTGGTTACATGGGATTCCTTAAAATCCGGCGTGTGTCAGCAAAGTACCGAAAGTTGACATACGCCTTTTTGATTGGAGGGATATTCACTGAATCATGATACTTGGGTACAGGAATTAAAGGAAAAACGCTCCGGTTATGGAATCTCGCAGAACAGGCTTGCGGTAGCTGCTGGCATGACACGCCAGTATCTAAGCGACATTGAAACGGGCAAGGTACTTCCATCCACCGAACGGAAAGTGGCTATCATGGAAGCACTGGAACGGCTCAATCCAGACGCTCCCCTTGAAATGCTCTTTGACTATGTGCGGATTCGCTTCCCTACTCTGGATGTGAAGCACGTCGTTGAGGATATTTTGAGGTTGAAGCTGTCCTATATGCTTCATGAAGACTACGGCTTTTATTCTTACGCTGAACATTACTGTCTGGGAGACATATTCGTGCTGGTATCGCCCGAAGAAGAAAAAGGCGTGCTGCTGGAACTGAAAGGGCGTGGCTGCCGCCAGTTTGAAAGCTACCTGCTGGCACAGGAACGGAGCTGGTATGAGTTTTTCATGGACTGTCTGGTGGAGGGCGGCGTGATGAAGCGGCTTGACCTTGCCATCAACGACAGGACAGGGATTTTAAACATCCCCCGTCTGACGGAGAAATGCCGGAATGAGGAATGTGTTTCCGTGTTCCGTAGCTTCAAGAGCTACCGTAGCGGCGAGCTGGTGCGGAGGGATGAAAAGGAGTGCATGGGAAACACGCTGTATATCGGCTCTTTACAGAGTGAAGTGTACTTCTGCATTTATGAAAAGGATTTTGAGCAGTACAAGAAAAATGATATTCCCATAGAGGAAGCCGAAGTCAAGAACCGCTTTGAAATCCGGCTGAAAAATGAGCGTGCTTACTATGCCCTCCGTGACCTGCTGGCGTATGACAATCCAGAACGAACCGCTTTTAAGATTATCAACCGCTATGTGCGGTTCGTGGACAAGAACGATACGAAGCCCCGTTCTGAATGGCGGATAAGTGAGGAATGGGCGTGGTTTATCGGGGAGAATCGGGAGAGCATGAAGCTGACAACGAAGCCCGAACCGTATTCATTCCAGCGTACCTTGAACTGGCTTTCCCATCAAGTAGCCCCAACCTTGAAAGTGGCTATGAAGCTGGATGAAATCAACCACACGCAGGTCGTAAAGGATATTATCGCCAGTGCGAAACTGACGGAGCGGCACGAAAAGATTTTAAAACAGCAAGCCGCCACTGCAAAGGAGGTGGTTATCTAACTGCTTTTTATTCCCTGTTGACATTCAAGCAAAGAAAGGAGCGATTTTATGAATTTCGGACAGAACTTATACAACTGGTTTTTATCAAACGCACAATCTCTGGTACTGCTGGCAATCGTCGTGATTGGGCTTTACCTCGGATTCAAACGTGAATTTAGCAAGCTGATTGGCTTTCTGATTATCTCGCTGATTGCCGTTGGTCTTGTCTTCAATGCTTCCGGCGTGAAAGACATTCTATTAGAGTTGTTCAACAAGATTATAGGAGCTTAAACGATAGAAAGCACGCTTGTGCGAACTTTCTATTGTCATGAATCAATTTGTTTGCGGTCACGCAAACACTCCTTTCCCCCTATGGGAGATGGGCATAGGGGGAATAAAAAGGGGTGACGGAATGGTACACAAAGAATTTCAGAAAGGATGTGACGCACTATCGAAGAAATGAGAATTTATATTGCCAACTTAGGCAAATACAATGAGGGCGAATTGGTCGGGGCATGGTTCACGCCGCCCATTGATTTTGACGAAGTGAAAGAGCGTATCGGTTTAAATGACGAATACGAAGAATACGCCATCCATGACTATGAACTGCCCTTTGAAATCGACGAGTACACGCCCATTGAGGAAGTAAACCGTTTATGTGAAATGGTGGAGGATTTACCGGAGGACATACAGGCAGAGCTTCACGAACTGCAATCCTATTTCGGCGGTATCGAAGAATTGTGTGAGCATGAAGACGATATTATCCATTATCCCGACTGTGAGGACATGGCGGATGTGGCACGCTATTTCATTGAAGAAACAGGTGCTTTGGGCGAAGTGCCGGCAAGCCTGCAAAACTACATAGACTATGAAGCCTACGGGCGTGACCTTGAAATCAGCGGCAGTTTTGTTGTCACGAACCACGGCGTATTTGAAATCACTCGCTAAGAATCTGGCAGATCACAACCCGACAGGGGATGTTCTGACAGATTCTTTGTTTTTGGGGCGGCTTCCATGCTGCCCCACACTCTTTTAGAAAGGACTGATTACATGAAGAAAATACGAAGCTACACAAGTATCTGGTCGGTGGAAAAGGTGCTATATTCCATCAATGACTTTAAGTTGCCGTTCCCTATCACGTTTACGCAAATGACGTGGTTCGTGGTATCGCTGTTTGCCGTTATGCTGCTTGGGAATGTGCCGCCGCTGTCCATGATAGACGGGGCTTTCCTCAAATACTTTGGGATTCCCCTTGCGCTTACATGGTTCATGTGCCAGAAAACCTTTGATGGGAAGAAACCTTACGGCTTTCTGAAATCCGTTATCGCCTATCTGGTGCGCCCGAAACTGACCTATGCAGGAAAGACCGTGAAGCTGGGAAAAGACCATCCGGCAGAATCC
This sequence comes from Waltera sp., assembly GCF_046969025.1. Taxonomy (NCBI): domain Bacteria; kingdom Bacillati; phylum Bacillota; class Clostridia; order Lachnospirales; family Lachnospiraceae; genus Waltera; species Waltera sp. The sequence continues at coordinate 12,209 of NZ_JBKVQF010000001.1, forward strand.
ATCACGGCAGTTAGGAGTGAAATTTATGGCATATCCGATTAAGTATATTGAAAACAATCTGGTGTGGAACAACGACGGGGAATGTTTCGCCTACTATGAGCTGCTTCCCTACAATTATTCGTTCCTTAGTCCAGAACAGAAATATCAAGTCCACGATTCATTCCGGCAGTTAATCGCACAGAACCGTGATGGAAGAATACATGCCTTACAGATTAGCACGGAATCCAGCATAAGGGCGGCGCAGGAACGCTCTAAAAAGGAAGTGTCCGGCAGGCTGAAAGAAATTGCCTATGAGAAAATCGACGCACAGACCGAAGCCCTTATTTCCATGATTGGGGAAAATCAGGTGGACTACCGCTTTTTTATCGGTTTCAAGCTGATTCTGAATGAGCAGGAAGTCACAATTAAAAGTGTGGGTAAAGAAGCAGCAAACGCCTTTTCTGACTTTATCCATGATGTGAACCATAAGCTCATGGGAGATTTTGTTTCTATGAGCAATGATGAAATCTGGCGTTTTTCTAAGATGGAAAAACTGCTGGAAAATAAAATTTCACGCCGTTTTAAAATCCGCCGTCTGGACAAGGACGATTTCGGTTATCTTATTGAACACCTTTACGGGCAGACAGGAACGGCATACGAGGACTACGAATACTATCTACCGAAGAAAAAACTAGATAAGGAAACGCTGGTAAAATATTACGACCTTATTAAGCCGACACGCTGTCTGATTGAAGAAAAACAGCGGTATTTGAAAATCGAGCAGGAGGATTCCACGGCATATGTCGCTTATTTTACCATCAATTCCATTGTAGGCGAACTGGACTTCCCGTCTTCTGAAATCTTCTACTATCAGCAACAGCAGTTCACCTTTCCCATTGATACCAGCATGAATGTGGAAATCGTGGCGAACCGGAAAGCTCTGTCCACTGTCCGCAACAAGAAGAAAGAACTGAAAGATTTGGATAACCACGCATGGCAGAGCGACAACGAAACCAGCTCCAACGTGGCAGAAGCACTGGACAGTGTGAATGAGCTGGAAACCACCTTAGACCAGAGCAAGGAATCCATGTATAAGCTGTCCTACGTGGTGCGTGTCACAGCTCCCGACCTTGACGAGCTGAAACGCCGCTGTAATGAAGTCAAGGACTTCTACGACGATTTGAGTGTGAAGCTGGTGCGTCCGTTTGGGGATATGCTGGGCTTGCATGGGGAATTTCTGCCTGCCAGCAAGCGGTATATGAATGATTACATCCAGTATGTGACAAGCGACTTCCTTGCCGGATTGGGATTCGGGGCTACGCAGATGTTGGGGGAGAATGAGGGAATCTATGTGGGTTACAGCCTTGACACGGGAAGAAATGTGTATCTGAAACCTGCCCTCGCCAGTCAAGGGGTAAAAGGTTCTGTGACAAACGCCCTCGCTGCCGCTTTCGTCGGTTCATTGGGCGGCGGAAAATCATTCTCAAACAACATGATTGTCTATTACTCCGTCCTGTTCGGCGCACAGGCGGTCATTGTAGACCCAAAGGCGGAACGTGGGAACTGGAAAGAAACGCTGCCGGAGATTGCCGACGAGATTAACATTGTCAATCTTACCTCGGACGAGAAGAACAAGGGGCTGCTTGACCCCTATGTGATTATGGAGAATCCGAAAGATTCGGAATCTCTGGCAATCGACATTCTCACATTCCTTACAGGCATTTCCTCCCGTGACGGCGAAAAGTTCCCTGTCCTTAGAAAAGCCATTCGTGCCGTAACCAACAGTGAGGAACGGGGCTTACTGAAAGTCATTGAGGAATTGCGTGTGGAGGGAACGCCCATCAGCGTAAGCATTGCCGACCATATCGAATCTTTCACGGATTACGATTTTGCACACCTGCTCTTCTCACACGGGGATGTGGAGCAGTCCATCAGCCTTGAAAAGCAGTTGAACATCATACAGGTAGCGGATTTGGTGCTGCCGGATAAGGAAACCAGCTTTGAAGAATATACTACAATGGAACTTCTGTCCGTGGCTATGCTAATCGTTATCAGCACCTTTGCCCTTGACTTCATCCATACAGACCGCAGCATTTTTAAGATTGTAGACCTTGACGAAGCATGGAGCTTCTTACAGGTGGCGCAGGGAAAAACCCTGTCCATGAAGTTAGTGAGGGCTGGGCGTGCCATGAATGCAGGCGTTTACTTTGTCACGCAGAACACGGATGATTTGCTGGATGAAAAGCTAAAAAACAATCTCGGCTTAAAATTTGCGTTCCGTTCCACAGATATGAACGAGATAAAAAAGACGCTCTCTTTTTTCGGCGTGGACGCAGAGGATGAGAACAACCAGAAGCGGTTGCGTGACCTTGAAAATGGACAGTGCCTTATCAGTGACCTATACGGGCGTGTGGGCGTGATACAGTTCCATCCGATATTTGAAGACCTGCTGCACGCCTTTGATACCAGACCGCCCGTCAGAAAAGAGGTGGAGGAATGACAATACAAAGAATATTTCACCGGAATCCGGCGGCAGGCGGCAAGCCAGAACGGAAAAGAAAATGGAATATACAGCGGCTTGGAAAAGTGGCAGTTACGGTACTTCTGGTATTCGTGATTGCCATTTTTCTGTTAGCCACGCTGGGAACGGTAGCCCATGCCGCAGGGCTGGTGGATGATACCGTCAATACCGCCAACGAATACAGCAAGTACCCACTGGACAACTACCAGCTTGATTTTTATGTGGACACGGGCTGGGATTGGCTGCCGTGGAACTGGCTGGACGGTATCGGAAAGCAGGTTATGTATGGGCTTTACGCCATCACGAATTTTATCTGGACAATCAGCCTTTATCTTTCCAATGCCACGGGCTATCTGATTCAAGAAGCCTATTCACTGGACTTCATATCAGCAACGGCGGATTCAATCGGAAAGAATATGCAGACCCTTGCAGGCGTTACACCAAACGGGCTGTCCTCGGAGGGATTTTATATCGGATTCCTGCTGATTCTGATTCTTGTCGTGGGAATCTATGTCGCCTACACGGGGCTTATCAAGCGTGAAACTACAAAGGCAATCCACGCCGTCGTGAATTTCGTGGTGGTATTCGTGCTGTCAGCGTCCTTTATTGCTTACGCTCCCGACTATATCGGGAAAATCAATGACTTTTCCGCAGACATCAGCAATGCCAGCCTGTCACTTGGCACAAAGATTGTCATGCCAAACTCAGAAAGCCAGGGCAAAGACAGTGTAGACCTTATCCGTGACAGCCTTTTTTCCATACAAGTAAAACAGCCGTGGCTTCTGCTGCAATACGGCAACTCGGATATGGAGAGTGTTGGTGCGGATCGGGTGGAGAGTTTACTATCCACCAGCCCCGACACCAACAATGGAGAAGACAGGGAAGAAATCGTCGTGGAGGAAATCGAGGACAGGGAGAACACGAACCTTACTGTTACGAAAACCATTAACCGCTTGGGGATGGTGTTCTTCCTCTTTATCTTCAATATTGGTATTTCCGTGTTCGTGTTCCTGCTGACAGGTATCATGATTTTCTCGCAGGTGCTATTCATCATTTACGCTATGTTCCTGCCTGTGAGCTTCATTTTAAGCATGATTCCCACTTTTGAGGGAATGTCAAAACGTGCCATCACAAAGCTGTTCAACACCATTCTGACGAGGGCAGGAATCACGCTGATTATCACAACAGCGTTTAGTATTTCCACCATGCTTTATACGTTGTCCGCAGGTTATCCGTTCTTCCTCATTGCGTTCTTGCAGATAGTGACTTTTGCCGGAATCTACTTCAAGCTTGGGGATTTAATGAGTATGTTCTCCTTGCAGAGCGGCGATTCCCAAAGTGTGGGAAGCCGTATTATGCGAAGACCCCGTATGCTCATGCACGCCCATATGCACCGCTTACAGCACAAGCTGGGGCGTTCTGTGGCGGCTCTTGGGGCTGGTGCAGCCGTTTCTAAGGCTTCTAAACAATCAGGTGCGGCTTCCGGTTCGGGAGCTTCCAGAACCACACAGGCAGACCATACCCGACCAGACGGACAGGGCGGCGCAGAAGAAAAGGTTTCTTTTGGCAAACGGGCTGGACAGGCGGCAGGTGCGGTCATGGACACCAAAGGTAAGATTGTAGACACCGCCGCAGGGCTGAAAGAACAGGCAAAGGATTTGCCAGTCAATGCAAAATACGCTCTTTACCACGGGAAAACGCAGGTATCGGAGGGTGTGCGTGACTTTACATCCAGCTTGACGCAGACCAGAACCGCCAGAGCGGAGGGGCGCAAGGAAAAAGAGGAACAGCGCAGGAAGACCATTGCAGAGCGCAGGGCGGAAATGGAACAAGCAAAGGCGAAACAATCTTCTGCCGCAGAACCGCAGAAAACCGCTTCCCCTGTCCATGAACGACCTGCCACCACCACACCGCAGACAGAATCACGTGAGCCTGTGGAGCGCAGCCAGATACAGACGGCCAGAGCCACGGCACAGGCTGGAAGTGCTGGCAAGCCTATGGAAAGACCTGTGGTTTCATCCGTGAAAGAAAAAGCGGATATGCCAGCCGTGGAGGAAAAACAAGCGGTCAAAGCGGAAACACCGCCAATACGGGCAGAACGTCAGATAGTGAAAAGTGATAACCAGCCAGCTATCGCAGAACAGCATACCATTAAAGCAGATATGCCGCCAGAAAGGATGGAACGTCAGATTGTGCAGACGGCTTCCCATCCGGAAAGACCGCAGCCAAAGACGGCTGCCCCTGCCACAGCAGAGCAAGAGCCACAGCGACAGTCCATCAAGGAACGCAGCTCCACTATTCAGCGTGAATCCACCAGAAAGGAGAAGTCAAGAACTGCCACCGAAGTTAAGAAGGGGGAGAAAAAATGAAGCTGAAGCATATCATCATTGCCAGCTCTGGGATGTTCGTGCTTATTTTTTCCCTGCTCCTGTTTGTGGTCGTCTTGTTCTCGGACGAAGAAGACGGCGGCGGCTCTCATATCCAGTATGGCGGCGTGAATGTGTCAGCGGAGGTACTGGCACATAAGCCCCTGCTGGAAAAGTACGCAAGAGAATACGGGATTGAGGAATACATCAATGTTTTGCTTGCTATTATACAGGTGGAATCCGGCGGTACGCTGGAAGACGTTATGCAGTCCTCGGAATCGCTGGGATTGCCGCCAAACTCACTAAGCACAGAGGAATCCATCAAGCAGGGCTGCAAGTATTTCTCGGAACTGTTGGCTTCCGCCGAAGCAAAGGGCTGTGACCTAAACGCCGTCATTCAGTCCTATAACTATGGTGGCGGCTTTCTTGACTATGTGTCGAACCGTGGCAAAAAATATACCTTTGAATTGGCGGAAAGTTTTGCAAGGGATAAATCCGGCGGAACGAAAGTGACCTATACAAACCCTATCGCTGTGGAGAAAAACGGTGGATGGCGGTATAACTATGGAAATATGTTTTATGTACTGGTTGTGTCACAATATCTGACCGTGGCGCAGTTTGACGACGAAACGGTACAGGCTATCATGAATGAAGCTCTAAAATACGAGGGCTGGCGGTACGTGTTCGGCGGAGCTTCCCCTAATACCTCCTTTGACTGTTCCGGTCTTGTCCAGTGGTGTTTCGGCAAGGCTGGAATATCTATGCCACGGACGGCACAGGAACAATACAACGTGACACAGCATATCCCTTTGTCCGAAGCAAAAGCTGGGGATTTGGTCTTTTTCCACTCTACCTATAACGCAGGCACATATATTACGCACGTCGGGATATATCAAGGAAATAACCGTATGTTCCATGCAGGCGACCCTATCGGATATGCCGATTTGACAAGCTCCTACTGGCAACAGCATTTAGCCAGTGCAGGAAGAATCTCAAAATAGAAAGGATGAAACCCATGATTCAAATAAGAAAAAAGGAAAACCAGAAACAGCCAAAAGAAAAGAAGCCCCGTATCTATAAGGCGAATACCCACAAGAGGATTGTAATTGCCCTGTGGGTGCTGCTGGCTGTCAGCTTCTGCTTTGCGGTCTATAAGAATTTCACGGCGATTGATGTTCATACCATCCATGAAACAAAGGTCATTGAGGAAAAAATTGTTGATACCCATAAGATAGAGAACTTTGTGACGAACTTTGCAAAGGTCTACTATTCATGGGAACAGACGGCGGCTTCCATTGACAACAGGGAGAACGCCATCAAAAATTATCTAACGGGAGAATTGCAGGTACTTAATACCGATACCATTCGCAAGGATATTCCTGTGTCCTCGGCGGTCAATGGAGTGCAGATATGGTCTGTCACGCAGGCGGATGAAAAACAGTTCTCCGTGATCTTCACTGTGGAACAGTTAATCACGGAGAACGGAAGCACGAAGACGGTACGCTCCGCTTATGAAGTCACGGTCTATGTGGATGGCTCTGGAAACATGGTTCTCACGAAGAACCCCACTATTACCAGCATACCCGTGAAATCCGGCTATACGCCAAAAGCAAAGGAAAGCGACGGAACGGTGGACGCTGTGACGACGGAGGAAATCAACGAATTTCTAACGACGTTCTTTAAACTCTACCCAACCGCAACCGCTAAAGAGCTGTCCTATTATGTGAATGAGGGTGTGTTAAAGCCTATTGGGAAAGATTATGTATTCTCGGAACTGGTAAACCCTATCTACAACCGCAGCGACAGTCAAGTGACAGTTTCCGTGGCTGTGAAGTACCTCGACCAGCAGACAAAAGCAACGCAGGTATCACAGTTTGACTTGGTGCTGGAAAAGAACGGGAATAACTGGAAGATTATAGATTAAATAAGGAAAGAATAAGGCAGATAGTCGCTAACAGATTACTGCCTTATTCTTTATTGATAACAAGTTAGACTTTCTATAATTTCTTTAAATGTTATAAAATCTGACGGGACAGAATCTTTATGAATCCATACATTGATTGAGGTAGGCTCAACCTCTGGAATATCAAACTCATTTACAGTGAATTTATTTCGTAATATATTCTTGGGAAGTAATGAAATTCCCCCGCCGACAGCAACCGTGTTAATAATAGATTCTACTGTATCAAGTTCTATTATCTTGAATGATACAGATTCACGTAAGAATAAATCCGTTAATATTTTGCGATACGGACAAGTCTTTAAGTTGTTAACAACTATTGGCAACTGCCATATTTGGGAAATAGATTCACAAAATTTAGGTGTTATAATAGAAAGATATTCTCTGATTTTAAAAATACATTGTGCATTAGTGAATACATGAGGGTCATTCGTGATAACACAATCTAATAATTTTTGCCCTAGCTGTTTATCCATTTCTTGCTGATTAGAAGTAGTTATCGATAGATTGATATTAGGAAATTTTTTTTGGTATTCAATCAAACATTGAGGAAGTAAATATCCGGCTATTGTTTGTGTTGCTCCAATTTTTAATTGTCTAATATCTCTATGGAATGTATATAAAGTCTTATCCAGTAATGATATAATCTGTTCGGCGTATTGCAATAATTTTTCTCCGTCTTCGGTCAGCGTTACACCCTTATTATGCCGTATTAACAAAGTTGTGTTTAATTCAGTTTCTAATTTTTTAATGTGAGCTGTGATGTTGGATTGCACATAACCCATATTTTCGGCAGCTCTTGATATATTTTTAGTACGTGCAACTTCTCTGAAAATTCTTAATTCTAAACTTTCCATAACATATCCTCCATCACTTAAAATGATAACAACCATCATTAACAACTATTATACATCATGCAGGAGCAAATGTATAATAAAAGTGTAAGTAGAAAGCTACTTACAGGGTGTTATGTGAAGTGAAGTGAGGAGGAATAAATATGATTGCAATGCAATATAAAATTTTTTTACCGGATGATTATGATATGGATAACATAAGGCAACGTGTAAAAAATAATGGTCATAAGACAGATGGCTTTCAAGATTTAATGTTTAAAGCATATCTAATTAAGGAAAAAGATGGTACATCTGAAAGCCATAACGAATATTCACCGTTATACCTATGGAATGACAGTGGAGGGATGAATAAATTTATTTTTGAGGGCTTCTATAACAATATTTTACAATCATTTGGCTGGCAGAGAATAAATATTGGTATTCCGCTTTTATGTGATTTGGGTAAGGAATTTAATAATTCTCAATATGCTATGGAAATTGAAAATGATATTTTACCATCAAATCAAATGTCACCATTAAGCTTCTTGAAAACTTCTGAAAGGTGTTTAGGTAAAGTGCTAATATATAATCCTGATAAATGGAAATATGTAGAGTATCGCTTTTATGAGAGAGAACCACGAAAATCATTGAATTACAAAATATATCAAATACTTCATTTATCAGTATAAAGCAATTTTGCAATTAAGAAGCAAAATAAGAGAAGCAGGGAACATTTGACTATTCCTCTGCTTCTTTCGCTTTACTTATACCATTTGCTAGAGCTTCCATAAGCATTAATTCTTTATCCGTAAAATTTTCCATTTGTCTTTCTACCTGCCTGCGTCTGGTGCTCTTTACCAGATCAGCGGCAGGTAAGAAAAACTCGTCAACGGACACGTTCAATAAAGATACAAGGTCATAAAGCACCTGTAAACTGGGGTGCTGCCCCTTATTCTCAATATTGGTTAAATAGCGTGGGTCAATCTCAATCATTGCGCCCACCTGTTCACGGGTTAAACCTCGCTTTTTACGGGCTTCTTTTATCGCAAGCCCAAACGCTTTAAAATCGTATTTATCTTCTTTTTTACGCATAATAAACCACCTATTTACATTTTACTGTTCCTGTTCAATAAGTGACAGGTATAGAAAAACGTATTATAAGGTTTTTTAGTTCCTATTATGCAATTTATACAAAAAAGTATACTGCTAGACGGCAAATAAAAAAAACCGTTATCTGGCAGCATGATTTTCTTGTGTCAAAATCAGTTTTATATCCAGACGACGGTTTGAAGAAAGCCGCCGTTTTTTTGTTTGTTAAATGAAATCCACGGAGGATGTGTTGAAGTCAGCTATGAAAGCTCGGCGGCTCGTAAGGAGGTAGCCGCCATGCACGACACAATCGTTCGACATAATTCTACAAATGGTATGTCATTAAAAAAAGCCATTCTCCTACATTAGATAAAAATGCCCACCTATATGGTTTTTCACAATACATAGCAGGTACTAATAAAGCACATAAGCAGATTGTAAAGTCTGTTTGTGTGCTTTTTTGGTTGCCAGAAATTTTTTTCAAAGTTTTTTTGCCAGCAATGCAACTGGCAGCCCTTTCGTGTCGGGACTTAGTGCGAAAGGGGGCAAAGAACTTCAATCCACTCTCTTTCATGGCAAGAAAGGGGGTGAGATACTATGAAGCCATCTTCTTTTCAGACAACCATTGAAAATCAGTTTGATTATATCTGCAAGCGTGCTATGGACGACGAGCGCAAGGACTATATGAAAGCCCTGTCCAGACAGTCCAAACGAGAAACGCTGTTTTCCGATATGGGCGATTACCTCGTCAGTCAGTTCGCAACTGTGGACAGCTACCCATCTGATTTTCATATCTTCACGCTGAATGATTCCACAGTCGGAGTGGAAAGCGATTTATTAAGTGAAGCATTAAGGAATCTGACGGACAAGAAGCGTGAAATTATCCTGCTGTACTATTTTATGGATATGAACGACACAGAGATTGCAGACCTGCTAAAACTGAACCGTTCCACGGTTTACCGTCACAGAACCAGCGGACTTGCCTTTATCAAAGAATTTATGGAGGGAAACGAAGAATGAAGACTACATATCCCATGATTCCTTTTCCTGTCATTGTGGCGGCGACGGACGGCGATACAGAGGCCATCAACCAGATTGTAAAGCATTACAGCGGCTTTATCGCAAAACGCTCCCTCCGCCCCATGAAAGACGAATACGGGAATCAGCACATGGTCGTGGATGAAACCTTACGCCGCAGGATGGAAACCAGACTGATTGCGAAGATTTTATCCTTTGAAATCGGAGAAGAATAAAACATTTTCCGTTGTTCCTTGAAAACTGAATAAAGCAATCGAATACGTTTCGATAGGGAAAGAGCCGACGGGCTGACACGCCATGACCCCGAAAGGAGGGATGAATTAGTGAGCGATTCACGTCAGCGTTCCGTATGCAGCTTTTGGCAGAGCTGCCGCCATGACCTCCCTATCGTGATAATGATACTCCCGTACAGCCACAGTCCGAGCGTGAAAAAACCGTCGCAGGCAAAGGGTACGGCTGCATGAGAACCATGCAGGGGTGGGATTCCCGTGAGCTATGCCATAGCTGCTCGATTTGCTTATGACATAAAATGAAGCTGCACCAGAATCGTACAGCTTCATAAGATGGAATAGGACATACAGACATTTTCATAACATAAAGTGTCTGGTGTTTATCGAAAGGAGGGCGTGAATGAAAAGAAATTGTGTTCAGAATGTTATTATCCATGTTCCAGAAAATATGGATTTTCACGCCCTTTCCGATAAAATCAATGAGTTTCATTTAGAGGTGGTGGAACGCAGGCTAAACAGTTCTAACCTAACTACGGATGAAAAGATAGCCGTTATTGATAAAATACTGGATAACTTAAAATCACGTGAGCTTGATGGAATCATCAAATAAGTGTTTATGAAGCCGCCATACATTGTAAGGTGGCTTTGCTTGTTTTTGTTCCCAGCTACGAAGTGTAAAATGCTTTACGCCCATAAGCTGTGCAAGCTCCTGTTGTGTGATATGGTTTTTCTGGCGATAGGCTTTCATCTTAGAAGCCCAATCGCCAAAGTCATACATAGGTACGGTTAATTCGGCTGTTTCTTCATTGTCAGCGCCGAGGAACAATTTTGTTTCCCTTTGTATGGTGGTGGAAATGCATACTTTCCGGTGACAGTCTGACGGATTTGGCGGTATCCTACCGTTATGATTCTATGGATCGTCTGACAAGTGAGAGCCGGGATGGGGAGGAAACCGCATATTCTTACGATTTCTGCGGAAACCGCCTGAAAAAGCTGGATAAAAGCGGGACGGAGGAGTATCATTATAACTGGAAAAACCAGTTAATCTGCCACTTTTCTGAAAAAGATAAAACGGCATATCGCTATGATCAGCAGGGAAACCTGCTGGAAGCAGCCGGGGCAGAGGGAACAGTGGTATTTGCATACAATGCATTTCACCAGCAGACTGCCGTGACGATGCCGGACGGAAAGCATCTGGAAAACCGGTATGACGCAGAGTATCTGCGTGCCGGAATGGTGGAAAACGGAACTGTCGCAACTTTTTCATACCATAACGGGGAACTCCTCGCAGAGAGCAGTCCAGAAGGCGATATCATAAGCCGCTATATTCCGGGCTACGGAGTAGCAGGCTGGAACCGGGAAAAGAGTGGTTATCACTACTACCATCTGGACGAGCAGAACAGCACTGCCTACATCACTGGAAGAGGTGGTGAGATAGAAAACCGGTACGAGTACGATGCGTTTGGCGTGCTCCAAAACAGCAGGGAAGAACTCCCCAACAGAATCCTCTACACGGGACAGCAGTATGACCAGACCAGCGGGCAGTATTATCTGCGGGCGAGATTTTACAATCCGGTGATTGGAAGGTTTGTGCAGGAGGATGAGTACCGCGGGGACGGGTTGAACCTGTATGCGTACTGTAAGAATAATCCGGTGGTGTACTATGATCCAAGTGGGTATGGTGAAGAAAAATGTGATAAAGTTGGTGGGAATGATAGTAAGAGTGGTACACCTTCTGGATTTTATCAGGATGCAAATGGCAGATGGCACAGACCGAATGGACAGTTTGCATCAAATACAGAGGTAGGAATAGCAAATAATTCAGAGCATTATTTGCATAGATCATATATTAGACAAAGTACTATTGATGCAGTAAATTCAAATACTAAAGTTAATTATAAGACAGGTCAGATATATGATGAAATAAGTAGGAAATGGGTCAATCCTAGCAATGTCGAATTGGGACATACTACAGGTAATGAATATTGGTATTGGAGAAATTGGGCAGAATCACAGGGAATGACTCAATCACAATTTAATGAATTTATGAACAATCCAGATTTTTATAGATGGCAGGATATTACTAGTAATAGAAGTCATATATACGAAGATCCACATTAATAACTATGAAGGAGAAAATGAAAATGACAGACAGATTTAACAGAGATGAAATGTTTTATCGATTAGCTCATCTTAATGTAGGGATAGAAAAAAAGGAAGAAGTTTTAAAGGACTTAAAAAAAGTTTCAAATCCAAATTTTCAAGATTCCCAAGGGACATCGTATCTCCATATGGCGTGTCAAGTGCATTCTGTCGAGGCGATTTCTATTTTGCTAGATTTAGGTGCAGACGCAAATATTAGTGATAAAAGAGGTTTTTCGCCTATATTAAGTGCGTTAGGTAGTATAAATGAAAATAATAATATAATCTTTGAAATGATGTTACAACATGGATTGGATTTGGACAAAATAGAGGGGGAGTCAACTCTGAAAGAACAGATAAAATCATTTGACGATGAGGGATTAAATAAAATAATTCAAAAGTATTCTCGAAATTAATTGTTAGGTGATGTGTACAATATAATGTTTATTTATGTCACCACACAAGAACACGATCCATCTAAAAATTAACCATGATTTGGCCATGGAGTAGTTCAATGACTATAGAGCAAAAGTAGTCCTCAGTGTGCGCATAAGAGCATCCAAAACAAAATGTAACAAAAATGTAATATTTCATTAACGCTTCTAAAACGTCCATGTTACAATGGCACGCACAAGGGGTGTAAGGGGATGAAAATTTTTCATAATACCTAAACCAAAACGTAACTATTCAGAACCAGATTTACTCAAAGATGAAATCAGGGTGACCTGAGATTGCATTTTTGATTGCTTGGTAAGCATTATGTCCCTGCTTGTGTGCCGTGCCAACGTAGGACATGATTTTCAGATAATCTCTGGCACCTTCCTCTGTTCGGAAGCATCCGGATACTTTGGTCTTGACCTTTATCATCCGAAGATCACGTTCTGCCTGGTTGTTATCAAACGGGACATTGAAGTTATGGATAAAAAGGCAGACTGAGACCTTGTAATTCGCAAGGCGTTCTACAAGGGCAAGGATTTTTCCTTTTTTCAACAATTGATACATCATCATGTAGGAGGTAGTGGTCAGGCTATGCCAATTCCTGTAGGATTGCATCCGGGGAGTGGTGGAATTCATAATATAGAAAAACAATATGGCATCTGGGACGGGATAGATGGAGATGTATTCTCGAAGATGCTTCAAAATATCAAGTCTATGACAATACGAACAAAAAAATGGATAAGAATGGAGATAAAATAATGTCAGTAAAAAATGAAATGGATATGTTTTTTGAAAAATTTTTAAAAAAATACGAAGAAACAGCGGTAGGTTTACCTAGATGTCCTAAAAGGAAAAATATAGATCAGACAATATATATAGGTGAAACTGATTCCGAAGGATATAGTAAATGGAAACCGATACCATATGGTCGGGATGAAAGTTTTCTTAGATTGCTAGAGATATATGGAATTGAAAAGAATGAGGATATAGTAGAATATTTCAGTACATATTATTTTTTGAGAATTGATATAAAATTTAAAAATTATTTAATCAGCATAAATTCTGTAGAACCAAAAGATGAATATAAAAGTTTAAGACGGAAAATAGATGCATATACCGATTCAAATGGAAAAATAACGCATATACCGATTGGAGTAGAACAACAGAAAGCAAATTATAACGTCGTGGTGGAGGTAAAAACAGGAGTTGTTAAATTTGCAGATGACGAAAAAGGAAAAATGAGAAAAATTGCACCATCTTTGGAAGAATTTATAAAAGGGTGGGAACCGTGGGTTTAAGCAAGTCGAAAAAGACGATGGATATAAACCACTAAGCCCCGGGAAAATGGAAAAATAACACAAGAGATGAGGAATGACGGATACGATATTTCTGACAAGTGCTATTGTCTTCTACAGTGTTTATTTAACGATGATGTATTGTTAATGAATTTTTATTAGATTAATTCCCGGATGGCTTTGAAGTGCACCATGAATATAATGAGCACCATGATCTGGTACATACATGGGACAGCGACGGAAGAGAGACCCTCTATACTTATGACCAGGAACACAATCCGGTCAGGACGATGGAAAAGATCAAAGAGGGCAAATGGAAAGAAACGGCCCGGAAGTATGATTTCAGGGGAAGATGCATTCTGGAGCGGGATGCCCTCGGAAACGAAAGCCTTAAGGAATATGAAGCCAACCGGGCATACCCCAGCCGTGTCATTACGCCGAAGGGGGAGGAGACCGCCTACGGCTACGATACCGTAGGCCGCAGACTGTCCATCAGCAATACTTACGGCACGGTGGAGCTGGCTTACAATTCCAGAAACTTTGTCACCAGCCGCATCGACGGGGAAGGCTACACCACCCGCAGATTCTATGACCGCATGGGCAATCTGACCACTTACTATCCACCCGTGCAGTGGGAAAAGAAAGAGAGCGGCTATGAGTACCGCCACGATTTTCTGGAACGTGTGGTAGATACCATATCTCCCCTGCAGGAACATCACCGTGTATTCCGTAACTTTGACGGGGACATCACCAGTCGGATCCATCCGGTCAGTTATGCCCTGAAAGGCGATGAGGGAGAAGGAACCCGCTATGAGTACGATTCTGACGGGAACTGCATCCGTATCCTTTATCCGGACGGAGGCGTGGAGCGGAGATTCTATGATGCGGACGGCAACATGATCAAACAGGTACAGCCGGAATCTTATGATGCAGATTCGGATGACGGCAATGGCTACCGCTATGCCTATGACGCCTGCGGCCGGATGACAGAAGTACAGGATCCCGGGGGGAACATCCTGCACACCTACGAGTACAACGGGCACGGACAGATCCTCCGGGAAGTGGACGGCGAAGGAAAGGAGGTCCTCTATACCTATAATGATCTGGGCTGGAAGATCCGGGAACAGATAAAAGTGCAGGAGACCGATCCTGCGCTGTACCGTGTCATCGCCTATACCTATGACAGTCAGGGCAATAAGGTGGAGGAGGCCTACGGACAACAGGAAGTAGAACGGGACGGAGAGCCGGATGGCTGGCACCGGATCCATTTTTCCTACGATAAAAACAATCATCTGAATGTAGTGAAAGATGACTTTGGGGCAAAAATGCGCTACGATTATGACTGTCTGGGAAATGTAACGCTGGAAGAGCGTGTCATTGCGGACGGTGTTCATAGTGTTATTCATTATGCCTACAATAAAAACGGGTGGCTTGTTCAGCGGACGGAGGAAATCCAGGGCAACGGCCCGGTACAGGCCGCCGTTACAAGATATGCCTACGATGCCAACGGCAACCTGACAAAGATCACCACCCCGAAGGGCTCCGAGATCCACAGAAGCTACGATGCGGACGACCGCCTGACCGGGGAGAGAGTCCTTGACAGAAAGAACGGTATCGACAGACGGGTGCAGTATGCCTATGATGCGGCCGGAAATGTGCTGAAACAGGCCATTCTGGGAACGGACGGGGAATGTCTGGAGAGCAGCACCCGGTATGACCTGAAAGACCGGGCGACCCACAGAACCAATCCGGCAGGAGGGGTGACCCGCTATCTCTATGACCGGAATGACAGGCTGCGGAAAGAGATCAGTCCCTACGGCTACGAGCCGGAAAACGATGACGGGGCAGGCGCAGCCTACACCTATGACAGCCGCGGCAACCGCCTCCGCACCACCAATGCATTAGGTGAAGTGGTACAGGAGCTTTCCTACAACCTGCGGAATCAGCCGGTCATCCAAAAGGATACGTTTGGAAACCGGACAGAGCTTTCCTACGAATTGGATGGAAAGATCAAGGATGTCCGGCGTTCGGGGAACCATCAGCGCACCCTCCAACAGTATGAGTATAATGCCAGGGGGCAGATCACGGGAGTTGTGGACGGCAACCGGAATCCCATTTCCTATGACGTGGACAGCTGGGGACGCATCACAGGCATTGGCTTTGCGGACGGGGTGAAGGAAGGCTATGAATACACCCCCGCCGGGCAGGTCAGCAGGACTATAGACGGTAACGGTAATGCGGTGCAGTACCGCTACAACAGTCTCGGCAAGGTCAGCGAGAGAATTGACCAGCTGGGCGATACAGAGACCTTCCGGTATGACGAGGAGGGCAACCTGTCCCTGCACATCGACCGGGATGGAAGACAGCTACAGCGTGCCTGCAACGTATTCGGTCAGCCTGTGTATGAGAAGGCGTCCGATGCGGAAGGAAAGCACACCAACATCAGCACCTGGCACTATGACAGTCTGGGCCGGGTGACCCGTGCCGTCTGTGACGGGAAGTCCTATGAATACATCTACGATGCATATGGTAATCTGAAAGAGAAGCGTTCCAACGGGAAACGCTTAGTTTCCTATACCCATGACAGGGCAGGGCAGATCACGGAGATCATGGATCCCGCAGGAGTCAGCACCCGGTATGAGTACGATATCTTAGGACGCAGAAGCCGTATTTACAACAATGACGGACTGGAAGTGCGCTACGGCTACGATGCTTTGAACCGCATCCGCCATATCCGTTATGGCAATGGTGTGGAGACCGCCTATACCTACGATGGTGACGGTAACATCCGCACACTGGAAACCAAGGCAGGAGAAAATGTCCTGCTCTCCTTTGCATACCGGTATGACGGCAACGGAAACCGCACGGCGAAGGCAGGTACACAGGCAGCTCTGGGCGGCATCACTTCCGAAATCACCGCAGGGAATAATGCGCTGGATCTCTCCTATGCTTATGATGTCCGGGGACAGCTTCTGGAAGAGCGGCGGAACGGCGCTTCTGTTT
>NZ_JBKVQF010000001.1:29112-142648 GCF_046969025.1 Waltera sp.
GCTTATGATGTCCGGGGACAGCTTCTGGAAGAGCGGCGGAACGGCGCTTCTGTTTCGTATGCCTATGACAAAGCCGGAAACAGAATCCGGAAGACGGATGTACAGGGAGAAATCCGTTATCTTTATAATGAGAAGAACCAGCTAATTGCAGAGGAAAGCCCTGTCGATAGAAAACAGTTTTCTTATGACCGTCAGGGCGGTATAATAGAGGAGAAAAATGCAGCCGGGATCCGCCTGTTCTCCTATAACAGCCGCCACCAGCAGACAAGGGTGGAAACCGAAACCGGCAGCGTGCAGGAGAACCGCTATGACGCGGAAGGACTGCGCTTTGAACTGCTGGAAAACGGCAGGAGGACCAGCTTTGTATACCACAATGGAGAGCTTCTGCAGGAGGAGGGAAGAGAAGAGCAGGGCACCAGTTATCATCTCGGGGCAGGGATGGAAGCGTTCCGCAGAGGACAGGAACTGTCCTACTACCACAGGGACGAACAGCTCAGTACGGCACTTGTTACTGATGGACATAGAAATGTTCAGAACAGCTACCAGTATGATGCCTTTGGCATGTCTCTTGGAACCACAGAGAAGCTGAATAACCGCATCCGCTATACGGGACAACAGTATGATGATGTAACGGGACAGTATTATTTGCGGGCGAGGTATTACAATCCTGTTGCTGGACGTTTCATGCAGGAAGACGTCTATCAGGGAGATGGACTGAATCTGTATGCGTACTGCGGGAACAATCCAGTGGTGTATTATGACCCGAGTGGATATTATACTGCATTAGGGAATCTTTTTACAGATAGTGTAATAGAAACAAAGGGAAATTCGACAGACTTAAAGATTGCTATTTTAAAAATGATAACAGGTGATGCTGACATTTCAGATGCTACTGTTGGCTCTCATCAAGCCCAGCACCTAATCCCTAATGAATTTAGGAATAATATAGCAGTTAGTGTGTCAGGATATCAGGTAGATCACGCATTAAATGGAATACTTGATATAAATAGGAATAGTTCGACTCCGGGGGCATTAGATAATTTTTTAAGAAACTATAATGTGTCAGCGGAGAATATGGAATTCTATATCTCAAATAAAACTCAGCATGGTTGGGCACCTGGAACTAGTTTTTATCATGGAGCATATAACGAATATGTAGGATCAAGATTAGCCCAACTGGATGAGAAATATCAGTTGTCTTTGATGTTGGAAACAAAAACACTGCCAGAAATAAGGGAACAATTAAGGCTATCAGGTCAACTGGAAATGTTGCAAGCAGATATAACGGGATTGAATAATGAGTTGAGACGAGCAAATCAAGAGGGTATTGATCTATATCTTACCCATCCCAATAATACAAATATTATTGATTATACTGAAGGAGGTACGCTTTCGCATGAGGATGCTATGAAAAAGTATAGAGAAGAAAATTTCGGAGAAAAGGAAAATAAAGAGAGCCTTAAAAGTAATGGCTGTGGAAACGGAAAGAAGGTATAAGTATGCTGAAACATTTGGATTTGTCACAATTTACATTAAATGAAAAAATGTATATAGAAAATGCAAATATACAGAATTGTAAAATATCTGAAATTCAAAACAGAATTTGTGTCATTAGTAAGTGCAATTTTTATAACGTTGTATTTGAGAACTCTTTTTATGAAGTGTATGCCACATTTAAAGAATGTAAATTCATAAAATGTATGTTTCGAGATACTTTTGAAGGGGAAGATTTGGAGTTGTTAGTAAAGGATAATATATTTATAGATTGTGTATTTGAAAATATCAGTTATAGATCTTTTCAAGTACAGTCTAATGTTACATACTCTAAATTTGTAAATTGTAATTTTTCAAATATTAAAATGGAAGGAGATTTATCCTTTATTGGATTGGAATTTCAAGGTGGAAAAATAGACAATTTTAATTTCTATGGGAATCAAATTATGCAGAATATTTTTTTGGATTTACAGATAAAAGATATGAACTTAAATTGTGCTTTTATAGAGAATAGGATGGAAAGAATTGACTTTAAAGGGACAAAAATAAGTGGATATTGTAGGGATAATATCTTTATTGAGTGCGAACCCAATGGGATAATGCCTTGAACAGAGCGATGCAAGCTGCTAAAGAAAGAATTAAACAATATGATGTACTAAAGAAAGGCAGAGGATGCCACATTAGTCGGAGGTAGTAATCCTCAAGTACAAGCAGCTGGTATGATAGAAATTCGTGGAATAAAGTGGATTTTATAGCTTTAAGTAAATAACTGGGCAAATTATGGATATGGGACAGCGACGGAAGAGAGACCCTCTATACTTATGACCAGGAACACAATCCGGTCAGGACGATGGAAAAGATCAAAGAGGGCAAATGGAAAGAAACGGCCCGGAAGTATGATTTCAGGGGAAGATGCATTCTGGAGCGGGATGCCCTCGGAAACGAAAGCCTTAAGGAATATGAAGCCAACCGGGCATACCCCAGCCGTGTCATTACGCCGAAGGGGGAGGAGACCGCCTACGGCTACGATACCGTAGGCCGCAGACTGTCCATCAGCAATACTTACGGCACGGTGGAGCTGGCTTACAATTCCAGAAACTTTGTCACCAGCCGCATCGACGGGGAAGGCTACACCACCCGCAGATTCTATGACCGCATGGGCAATCTGACCACTTACTATCCACCCGTGCAGTGGGAAAAGAAAGAGAGCGGCTATGAGTACCGCCACGATTTTCTGGAACGTGTGGTAGATACCATATCTCCCCTGCAGGAACATCACCGTGTATTCCGTAACTTTGACGGGGACATCACCAGTCGGATCCATCCGGTCAGTTATGCCCTGAAAGGCGATGAGGGAGAAGGAACCCGCTATGAGTACGATTCTGACGGGAACTGCATCCGTATCCTTTATCCGGACGGAGGCGTGGAGCGGAGATTCTATGATGCGGACGGCAACATGATCAAACAGGTACAGCCGGAATCTTATGATGCAGATTCGGATGACGGCAATGGCTACCGCTATGCCTATGACGCCTGCGGCCGGATGACAGAAGTACAGGATCCCGGGGGGAACATCCTGCACACCTACGAGTACAACGGGCACGGACAGATCCTCCGGGAAGTGGACGGCGAAGGAAAGGAGGTCCTCTATACCTATAATGATCTGGGCTGGAAGATCCGGGAACAGATAAAAGTGCAGGAGACCGATCCTGCGCTGTACCGTGTCATCGCCTATACCTATGACAGTCAGGGCAATAAGGTGGAGGAGGCCTACGGACAACAGGAAGTAGAACGGGACGGAGAGCCGGATGGCTGGCACCGGATCCATTTTTCCTACGATAAAAACAATCATCTGAATGTAGTGAAAGATGACTTTGGGGCAAAAATGCGCTACGATTATGACTGTCTGGGAAATGTAACGCTGGAAGAGCGTGTCATTGCGGACGGTGTTCATAGTGTTATTCATTATGCCTACAATAAAAACGGGTGGCTTGTTCAGCGGACGGAGGAAATCCAGGGCAACGGCCCGGTACAGGCCGCCGTTACAAGATATGCCTACGATGCCAACGGCAACCTGACAAAGATCACCACCCCGAAGGGCTCCGAGATCCACAGAAGCTACGATGCGGACGACCGCCTGACCGGGGAGAGAGTCCTTGACAGAAAGAACGGTATCGACAGACGGGTGCAGTATGCCTATGATGCGGCCGGAAATGTGCTGAAACAGGCCATTCTGGGAACGGACGGGGAATGTCTGGAGAGCAGCACCCGGTATGACCTGAAAGACCGGGCGACCCACAGAACCAATCCGGCAGGAGGGGTGACCCGCTATCTCTATGACCGGAATGACAGGCTGCGGAAAGAGATCAGTCCCTACGGCTACGAGCCGGAAAACGATGACGGGGCAGGCGCAGCCTACACCTATGACAGCCGCGGCAACCGCCTCCGCACCACCAATGCATTAGGTGAAGTGGTACAGGAGCTTTCCTACAACCTGCGGAATCAGCCGGTCATCCAAAAGGATACGTTTGGAAACCGGACAGAGCTTTCCTACGAATTGGATGGAAAGATCAAGGATGTCCGGCGTTCGGGGAACCATCAGCGCACCCTCCAACAGTATGAGTATAATGCCAGGGGGCAGATCACGGGAGTTGTGGACGGCAACCGGAATCCCATTTCCTATGACGTGGACAGCTGGGGACGCATCACAGGCATTGGCTTTGCGGACGGGGTGAAGGAAGGCTATGAATACACCCCCGCCGGGCAGGTCAGCAGGACTATAGACGGTAACGGTAATGCGGTGCAGTACCGCTACAACAGTCTCGGCAAGGTCAGCGAGAGAATTGACCAGCTGGGCGATACAGAGACCTTCCGGTATGACGAGGAGGGCAACCTGTCCCTGCACATCGACCGGGATGGAAGACAGCTACAGCGTGCCTGCAACGTATTCGGTCAGCCTGTGTATGAGAAGGCGTCCGATGCGGAAGGAAAGCACACCAACATCAGCACCTGGCACTATGACAGTCTGGGCCGGGTGACCCGTGCCGTCTGTGACGGGAAGTCCTATGAATACATCTACGATGCATATGGTAATCTGAAAGAGAAGCGTTCCAACGGGAAACGCTTAGTTTCCTATACCCATGACAGGGCAGGGCAGATCACGGAGATCATGGATCCCGCAGGAGTCAGCACCCGGTATGAGTACGATATCTTAGGACGCAGAAGCCGTATTTACAACAATGACGGACTGGAAGTGCGCTACGGCTACGATGCTTTGAACCGCATCCGCCATATCCGTTATGGCAATGGTGTGGAGACCGCCTATACCTACGATGGTGACGGTAACATCCGCACACTGGAAACCAAGGCAGGAGAAAATGTCCTGCTCTCCTTTGCATACCGGTATGACGGCAACGGAAACCGCACGGCGAAGGCAGGTACACAGGCAGCTCTGGGCGGCATCACTTCCGAAATCACCGCAGGGAATAATGCGCTGGATCTCTCCTATGCTTATGATGTCCGGGGACAGCTTCTGGAAGAGCGGCGGAACGGCGCTTCTGTTTGCTATGCCTATGACAAAGCCGGGAACAGAATCCGGAAGACGGATGCACAGGGAGAAATCCGTTATCTTTATAATGAGAAGAACCAGCTGGTCGAAGAGGAAAGCCCTGCCGATAGAAAACAGTTTTCTTATGACCGTCAGGGCGGTATAATAGAAGAAAAAAATCTTGCCGGAATCCGTCGGTTCTCCTATAACAGCCGCCACCAGCAGACAAGGGTGGAAACTGAAACTGGCAACGTGCAGGAGAACCGCTATGACGCGGAAGGCCTGCGCTTTGAACTGCTGGAAAACGGCAGGAGAACCAGCTTTGTATACCACGATGGAGAGCTTCTGCAGGAGGAGGGAAGAGAAGAGCAGGGCATCAGTTATCATCTCGGAGCAGGGATGGAAGCGTTCCGCAGAGGACAGGAACTGTCCTACTACCACAGAGACGAGCAGTTAAGTACGGCACTTGTTACTGATGGACATAGAAATGTTCAGAACAGCTACCAGTATGATGCCTTTGGCGTACCCCTTGAGACCACAGAGCAGCTGAATAACCGCATCCGCTATACGGGTCAGCAGTATGACGAACTGACAGAGCAGTATTACCTGCGGGCGAGGTATTATAATCCGGTTGCCGGGCGTTTCATGCAGGAAGACGTCTATCAGGGGGATGGACTGAATCTGTATGCGTACTGCGGGAATAACCCGGTGGTGTATGATGATCCGAGTGGGTATGCAAGTACGTCAATAGGTAAAGCTTGTCCACCACAGGGGAAAATTAGTGAAAGTGTTGATGAGAGTGGTACATCTTCTGTAGCTAAACCTAATCATGGACAGGGATTCTCATCTAAAGGATACAATCCGAAACCAGGAGAAAGAACTCGAGATCAGCGGCAGAGAGGAACTGAACCGTATCATCGACAAGATCCGGGGGATCGACAGCGTTATTGATATTGAGAGAACCACAGGTTAAGCCGTGGATGCCGGGAGATATGGCTGATCCGGGCAGAAAACAGAAAGTGAGTGTATTATGAGCAATATCCGTATCGGACATATGCTGTTGGGAATCTACCAGACCAACTGTTATTTTGTATATAGGGAAGGCAGTGATCAGGCGCTGGTATTCGATCCGGCGGATCACGGAGAGAAAATAGAGGAGGCACTGGAACAGAACGGACTGCACACGGCGGCTGTTTTTCTGACTCATGGGCATTTTGATCATATCAGCGGCTGTGAGGAACTGAAGGCGGCAGCGGATGCCTATGCCGGGGAGCATGGAGAGAACCCCGTGAAAATTTATGCCGGGGAGGCGGAGAAAAAGTTTCTTCTGGATACGAAAAACAATCTGTCGAAAGCGATGGGGAGTCCGGTCACTGTGATTGCAGATGTGTATCTGAAGGATGGGGAAGAACTGGATCTGGACGGCATCCGGATTCAGGTTCTGGCGACTCCCGGCCATACCGCAGGCGGTGTCAGCTATTATTTCCCGGAGGGAGGCTTCCTGATCTGTGGAGATACCCTGTTCCAGGAATCCGTGGGAAGAACGGATTTTCCTACCGGCAGTATGAGTACACTGGTGCGTTCGGTGAAGGAGAAGCTGTTTACTCTGCCGGAGGAGACGGTAGTCTATCCGGGACATGGAGACAGCACTACCATCGGGCATGAGAAGAAGTATAATCCATTCTGCGTATAACCTTCGGAGCCATGCAAATATCGTCAGATATTCGTTGAATGCCGGCATGTTATTCCGGGAAGCTGCGTAGCAGCGGTTTTGCGAATGGGGTTCTGAACAGTTATGTGCCTGTGTTTTTACGGATGCAGGCGTAGGAAAGGTACAGGTAGTAACGTGAAAATAGTGAAATTATCCCATCCCAATTATGAATACGATGTGCATTCTCTGGTGAAGGCCTTTTATGCCGAGGAGCAGGTCACAGTCATCACCCCGGAGACAAAGCCGGAAAAGCTGGCAGAGCTGGAACCGCAGGTCAGTCTGGAAATCGAACTGGGCGAGACCGGAGCAAAGATCCGTGTGGGAGAAGAGGATTTTCTGTGGTATGCGGCATCTGAGACAATCGCAGATGGTTATAAAAATGGTTTGAAACGTTTCCTGTACCGGACTTTAAGTAAGGTGACAGGGCAGGAACTTCCCTGGGGAAATCTCACGGGAATCCGTCCCACGAAGATTGCCTACGGTATGCTGGATGAGGGCAGAAGCGATGCAGAGATCCTGGACTTCATGGAGCAGAGCCATTACGTCAGCGAAGAGAAGGCACTCTTGGGAATCGATATTGCGAAGAGAGAGCGGGATCTGTTAAAAGAGATTCATTATGAGGGCGGCTACAGCCTGTACATCGGGATTCCGTTCTGCCCTACAACCTGTCTCTATTGTTCCTTTACCTCTTATCCGATCGCTGCATTCCGCAGGCAGGTGGACGCTTATGTGGACGCTGTGATCAAAGAGATGGATTATGTGGCGGAGAATTTTAAGGACAAGGTACTGGATACGGTCTATATCGGCGGTGGTACGCCTACCACGCTGGAACCGGAGCAGCTGGACCGCTTGATCACGGCATTAAAGTCCAAGTTTGATTTTTCCACCGTGAAGGAATTCACTGTGGAGGCCGGCCGGGCCGACAGCATCACCCGAGAGAAGCTGGAGGTACTGTATCGTCATCGGGTCAGCCGCATCTCCGTGAATCCCCAGACCATGAAGCAGGAGACCCTGGATATTATCGGCAGAAAAGCCAGCGTGGAACAAGTGCTTACGGCATATAAGCTGGCGAGAGAGGTCGGCTTCGACAATATCAATATGGATCTGATCCTGGGACTGCCGGGAGAACTGGAGGCGGATGTACAGCGCACCATCGAAAAGATCGTGGAGCTGGCCCCGGACAGCCTGACCGTTCATTCCCTGGCCATCAAACGTGCATCCCGTCTGAACCAGTGGATCCAGGAGAACGGCGTCTCCATGCTCCACAACACAGACGAGACCATGAAGATCGCGGCAGCGGGAGCTGAAAAGCTTGGAATGAAGCCGTATTATCTCTACCGACAGAAGAATATGTCCGGTAATTTCGAGAACACCGGCTACGCCCGTCCCGGCAAATACGGCCTGTACAACATCCTCATCATGGAGGAGAAACAGACCATCGTGGCTCTGGGTGCCGGTAGCATCACCAAGCGTGTCTTCCCCGACGGACGGATCGAAAGATGCGATAATGTCAAGGATGTAGGGCTTTATATCGAGAAAATCGATGAGATGATTGAACGGAAGAAGGAACTGTTCGCAGAGTGATAGTAATTCTCTTTGTGAGCGTTGCATCGGGACAGTCAGTGGAAATCTTGTTTGTATTTAAATCGCCGTTTTGGACGAAAAAAATACAAAAATGTGGAATTTTACCGTTTGAAAAGTCTCCATTTTCGCTATATAAGCAAAATAAGTAAATTCCGTACAAAAATTTCTGATTTGGGAAATTTTTTGTATGGAATTTGTCGTTTTTATGCTATTTACACCAAAACAACCTTGACTTTACAGGTGCAGACCAAGCTCTCTCGCAAGAGAGAGCTTTTGGGCAGAGCTTTTGGGACCTCAATAGTTTTTTGAAATTCCCGTGTGAGGGGGAAAGTTGATTACAAACAGAATAAATTACAGCAGTGAAAGTGACGATACAAATGCAGGAAGAGCAGAAATGTTCTTCCTGTTTTTTAACAGAACTTCAGCAGCTGGCGGGGAAAGGAGACAGTATGGCAAAGTTCTTAAATTATGAGGACCGGCTGGAGATAGAAAGCGGACTAAAGGAGCATATGACTTTCACAGAGCTTGGAGAGAAACTGGGAAGGGACAGGACTACCATCACAAAGGAGATCAGGAACTATTCCATCGAACAGGACACCGGTTATGGAAGTTACCCGCATAATACCTGCAAGTACAGAAAAGCATGTAAGAGGAAAAAAGTATGTGGGACAAATGACTGCAGGCATCCACTGGTAGCTGTCTGTAAACAGTGTGAACTCATATGCAACCGTTACTGCGAGCATTATGAAGAAGAAATATGTACCCATCGCTTTAAACCGCCATATGTATGCAACGGATGCAGTGAAGTAAAGAAGTGTACGCTGACAAAAACTGTTTACGATGCTCTGGGAGCCCAGAGGCGGGCAACGGATAAGATATCGGAATCCCGAAGCGGGATCCTTGCTACGGAAGGGGAAATCGCCAGACTCAATGAAATCCTGGTGCCGTTGGTAAAACAGGGGCAGTCTATCCATCAGATCTACCTGACACATAAGGATGAACTGATGTGCAGTGAAAAGACCCTCTACAACTACGTGGATGGATGCCTGTTTGATATCAGGAACATAGACCTGCCAAGAAAGGTAAAGTACCGTCCGAGATATAAAAAACCGGAGCTGAAAGTAGACCGTGGATGCCGTGTGGGAAGGAATTATCATGATTACGAAGTATATATGGAACAGCATCCGGACACAGCAGTGGTGCAGATGGATTCCGTGATCGGCAGCAAGGGAGGGAAAGTCCTGCTGACGATATATTTTGTAAATGTGTCACTGATGCTGGGGTTCCTGCGGGAAGCGAACACCTCAAAGTCAGTGATAGATATTTATGATGAACTGTACCACCGGCTGGGAGGGCAGGATTTTAGGAAGCTGTTTCCGGTCATCCTGACGGATAACGGAAGTGAGTTTTCCAATCCGAAGTGTATAGAGAACGGACCGGATGGAAAAGGATTTCAAAGGACGAGGATCTATTACTGCAATCCAAGTGCGCCGTACCAGAAAGCAGAGATCGAGGTGGGACATGAATTTATACGCAGGATCCTGCCGAAAGGAAGAAGCTTTGATGAACTGACGCAGGCAGACGTAGAGCTGATGATGAACCATATCAATTCCTACCGGAGAAAGAAACTGAACGGAAAAAGTCCGTATGAAGCGTTCAGCTTTTATTATGGAGAAGACCTGGCGGAGAGGCTTAGATGCCACGAGGTTGCAGCCAAAGACATCAACCTCACCGCAAGACTTCTCAAAAAGTAACCAGAAGACAGAATAAAGCACAGACCGCTGGCTGAAATAGGAACAGCAGAAGACGTGAATTATGGCTTGCAAAATTTGTAAGCCAAAACTGACGTCCGGTTTTTGTGCAAAAAAATACTCTGCCATAAGGTGATTATATCATAAAAGCAAGGAAAAAAACGGGAAAGTCATTACAAAAGTGGAAAGTCGGGTACAAAATTTGAAGGTCGCTTTCA
This sequence comes from Waltera sp., assembly GCF_046969025.1. Taxonomy (NCBI): domain Bacteria; kingdom Bacillati; phylum Bacillota; class Clostridia; order Lachnospirales; family Lachnospiraceae; genus Waltera; species Waltera sp. The sequence goes on from NZ_JBKVQF010000001.1 coordinate 39,418, forward strand.
AAATGTGAAACTCGTTTACAAAACGGGAAACTCGGGTGACTATTGAGCAGAGCTTTTGGGATGCTATATACCCGCTGATTTTTTCGTTACACAAAAATCGCATTTCGTTACATAGGATTGAATTTCAAAGGAAAAGTGGCGATATAAAAAAGGAAATGTTTGAATGGAATAAGATCCGGGGGAGTAGAAGACGAATGCTGAAAATAGCAATATGTGACGATGAACAGCCCATAAGAGAATACCTGAAAAGGCTGGTAGAGAAATGTACGGAGGGGGAAATCCGACTGTTTGCCGACGGCGGAGAACTGTTGGCGGATCCGACGGCGTTTGACCTGATCCTGTTAGATATTTCCCTGAACCGGGAGCAGAATGCGGCGGAACCGGACGGTATGGAGACGGCCAGAAAGATCCGGGAAAGGTCGGATGCACTGATTATCTTCGTGACGGCCTTACGTGAATATGTGTTTGAAGGCTATGATGTGGGGGCGTTTCATTATCTTTTGAAGCCTATCGATGAGCAGAAGTTCACAGAAGTCATGGACAGGGCAATCTGCCAGATCCGGAGTAAAAAGAATGTTGAACCGCTGGTTATAAAAGTAGGCGGCAACTATGTCAGGATTCCTGTGGATGATATCCTCTATGCCGAGAACCAGGCCAGAAAAATTATGCTGCACACCAAGTCAAAGAAGGAGCCCTACTGTTTCTATGAAAAAATGGAAGTGCTGGAGCAGAAGCTGGGAGATCGCTTTTTCCGCTCCCATCGGGGATTTCTTGTGAATCTGCAGGAGGTCGCCCGGTATGACAACAGCAACATAGAATTGAAAAACGGTGAGAGCGTATTTTTAGCAAAACAGAAATACAATGACTTTGTCACCGCATACATGAAGTATCTGAGAAAAGTGTAAGCGGTGATGCTTCAGAAAGGAATCAGCGGGTGATGCTCAGCGGGTGATGGGCCTGCTGATTTTTTGATGTTTCGTTACATGAAAAGATCGGTTCGTTACAAGACATATTAAGGGTGAAAGAAAAGCGGCGATATAGAAGACAGAGAGAAAAAATTGCAGATCAAAGGAGGTCGCAAAATGAGGATCACAACCCAAATGCTGGCAAATTCCGCAGCAAAAAGCGGGATTCCCATTCAGAGAACGTCGCTCTTGGACATTATCAATAACAAGTCATCCCAGAACCTGCTGGGAACCATCGGGAAGAGCATGAACACCACAAGTACCGGTGCCACGGACATTCTGAGGAAAAATAATTATGCAAAGCTGGAGGATCTGTCGGAGAAGTTGAGCCAATCTGCGTCAAAGCTTGCAGGCAGCGATAAGGATTCCATCTACGACAAGGCAAAAGAGAGCGGAGACACCACGGACATCCTGAGTGATGTGAACAAAATGGTGGAAGCGTACAATGCTACCATGAAGCAGCTTAAGACCACCGGCGGAATCATGAATGAATTTTACCAGCAACAGTTAAAAAACATTCCAGCGGGCAGTAAAGAATCACTGGAAAGTATAGGAATCAGTCAGGCAAAGGACGGAAGCCTGATCGTGGACGAGAAAGTATTCCGGAATGCGGATGCGGATACCTTACAGAAGGTACTGGGAGGAGAGAATGGCATCGCCCCCAAAATAGGATTTCTCGGTGAGCACATCAATAAGAATGCTTCCGAAAATGTGGTCAGCGCATCCAACCGGTATGGTTCCAATGGGGCAACCTATATGGAAGCTTTTGAGGCTAACAAGTATAATTTCTTTGGGTAAGATTGTGTTGTAAAAAAGGCATTGTATTTCAAAAAAATTGAGATACAGTGCCTTTTTGCATATCTGAAATGGAGACCGAATTCTGGCATTAACATTTCTGCATCAATTCTAAAACATTTCTACAAAACTTCCGGGATACATAATATACAGGATAGGAAAATCGAAGTATAATAAATAAAAAAGTATAGGATACCTCGGAAAGGGATAACAAATGAGAATATTAGAAATTATATTGCCGGTACTTGTCATGCTGGTTCTCGGTATGGCATGCAGAAAATTAAAGTTACTTACCAAAAGCGGAATAGATAATATGAAACTGCTGGAAACCAATATCATGCTTCCGGTGGCAATCTTTCATGCACTGGCCACAGCGGATTACAGTGTGGAGACCTGGAAACTGGTGGGGATTATGTTCGTTATGCTGGTGGTATCTTTCGGAGTAGGATTTCTGTTGAAGCCGCTTATGAACGGAGAATACCGCAAGTACCTGCCGTTTATGGTCAGTGTATATGAGGGTGGCCTCATGGCGTATCCTTTGTATACCAGCCTGTGCGGGCAGGAAAATCTCTCACAGATCGCAGTACTGGATATTGCAGGACTTTTGTTTGGATTCAGCATCTATATGGGGATGCTGGGACAGGTGGAAAACGGAGAGAAGATCAATGCAAAGAAACTATGTATGAGTGCATTCCACACACCGGCATTTATTGCAAGTGTGCTTGGAATCCTGGCAGGACTGTCCAAGGTGGTGATTTGCCTGATCGACAGTCCCTTCGGCGGTGCATATCTGGCGGTGGAAGGGATCCTTACCACATCCGTGACAGCAATCATCCTGATCGTTGTGGGATATAGCATGGAACTGACAAAGGAACTGATCCGGCCATGCCTGAAGACAATCCTGATGAGAGTTCTGCTACAGACACTTATGGCAATTGGAGTGCTGTGGGCAGTGCATTTGTGGATAGGAGATAACATGCTGTTGAATCTTGCCATCATTTCCTATATGTCGGCGCCGGCCACTTTCAGCATGCAGACTTTTCTGAAAAAGGAAGAGGGCAGTGCCTATGTATCAACAACCAATTCTATGTACTGTATGGTGTCGATTCTGGTATATATCATTCTGGCAGCAGTGGTTTATTAGAAGTGTGAAAAAGGCAAGCAGGATAATTACATATATCCCTAAAAGCAGGATTTGAGAATATCTGCAAATTCTTCGATATAATATCCGGAATTATCTTTTTTCCAGAAGGCACAATATGTTTTTTTGACAGGAACCTGGTTCCTTACAAGCGGTATCCTACTGTCCGGTCTGGTTGATGACAAGAATGCAGGGGGTATTTTTTAAATCTTCGGTTTCCAGGGAACTTAATTTACTGAGTGGATTTTTGGAGGAAAGTTCAATATAAATTTTACTTTCTGCCAGCACTTCATTATTATACGCATCCGAAAAAGCTCTTCTCTGGTTGTTGATGGCAAGATCAACAGCGTCATTTTTCCATAGCATGATACAATTCTTCATGACTTCCCACCATAATTTTTACTTCTATGGTAGGATATTAATAACTTAATCTCTTGATAAATAAGTGGTCGTTTACTATAGTAAAAAGTAATCGGTCACTTATTTTATTCTGAGGAAAGGAAAAACATTTATGATAAAACCTAACCCCGATTCCTGTCATCTCCTGTTGGACAGCAGGCTTGCGAACGAGGAAGTACAGAAAAATCCATACACTTACAATAGCATCAGAGAAGTTCTGTCGGATGGAGCACTAAACGCAGCAACTGTGGAACACCCGGTGACGGTCTACATTGCTCCCGGCATCTATTGGCTGGAGGATCCGCAGTCGGAGGTGGTGATCGTAAGGGAGGATCCGAAGGATCTTTACCCTTACGGATGCAAGGTAAACTGCGCAAATCTGAAATTGGTGGGGCTGTCGGAGAACCCGGAGGATGTGGTGATTGCCGCCAACCGAGGGAACGACCATGGAGCGAAGGGGAATTATACTCTGTTCCATTTTTCCGGGGAACAATTGGAGATGGAAAACCTGACTCTGGGGAATTATTGCTGTGTGGATCTGGATTATGCATTGGATCCTGCGCAGTCTGTGAAAAAGAGGACAGAAGCCATTACGCAGGCACAGCTGGCGGATACGAATGCCGATAAGTTCCATGCGAAGAATTGCCGGTTTGTCAGTCGTCTGAACCTGTATCCCGTATGTGGCGCGGGCAGAAGCCTGTATGAACATTGTCGTTTTGAACAGACGGACGATGCTCTGAATGGAAATGCAGTGTACCTGGACTGTGAGTTTGATTTTTACAGCGGAATGCCGATCTATCAGGCTTCCGGTACGGGAGCGGTATTCTTAAACTGTACATTTCATTGTAAATATCCACAGGATGGGGAGACTCACGCACAGTATTTTACAAAAGTCGGAGGACAGATCGCACTGATCGACAGCAGCTTCGCAGGTCTGCCGGACACCAAAGTTGCGGTCTTGTGGACGAAATATCCTTCCGTAGCATTGAAGTGCTATCAGGCGAATGTGACATATCCGGAAGGCCGGTTTACGCCTCCGGAGGTTGCGGATTCCCATACGGTGGACATTGACGAAAAGATGCTGGCAGAGGCCTACTATATCCGTAAGGATGGAGAAACGGTCTACAATGTCTATAATCTGCTGGGCGGGAAAGACGACTGGGACCCGTTGGGGAACGGAGAAGTGATCCGCTTTGCCGGAAAAACAGATATTCCTACACAGCTTCTGCTGGAGTCAGAGGCTTTTGAACTGGAAGCAGGCGGATCTTCCATAAATATAAAGGGAAAATGCCTGACCTTTGATGGGCGTGAGAGGAAGTGTGAGATACATTTTAAAATAGAAGGAGACAGTGCAGACTCCATAGAAATACAGCGTGTGTCGGAGGGGAGCTGTCTGCTGCAACTGAAAGACAGTAATATAGACCATGAGACGGAAGTAGTACTCACGGCGCAGACCAAAGAGGGATTGCAGACCGGTGCGTATGTCAGAATTCATCCCCGGAAAGTGGCGGCACCAAGGCTTACGGGCAATCCGGTGATCTGTCTTGAAGGCAAAATGCTGCGGCTGTCTTATGATTTTACGGAAGCGGAGAATGACTGCTCGGATATTATCTGGTATCGAAGCAGAAACATTCGGGGAGAGGATAAAATCGTGACGGCGATCTCCCAACCGGATCAGCCGGAGAAAGTTTATGCCCTCACCGGAGATGATGTGGGATATTATTTTTTCGCACAGATAAGACCCAGAACGAATCGCAGCGAATACGGGGAAGCAGTGCAGTGCTTTTATGAAAAAGCTATTTCGCCGGAAGATGTGGAAACAGACAGGATCTGGACAGATTTTCATAACCTTCCTCTTTACAGCCATGCCGGAAACGAAAAAGGTGTATGGAATTTTGATGCGAAGCGCCCGGCGGATACCTGTGATTTTGAAAAGTGGGACCGGGAAAAGACGCAGGTCTCCTGGCACTACGGTGCAACAGGGGACGGCAGTAAGGGCGAAGGGCTCTATCAGGGAATGCAGGGGGCCAGGATCCGCTATACGCCGACCACGGCACCGGAGATGGGAACGGAAACCAAACGGAATATGGAAGTCTTGTTGGAAGCCGATCCGGCAAAGTCTGCCGGACAGGGTTTTGGCAGCGCCGGACAGTATCTGGATGTCTGCATCAAGACGGACACGGACACTCTGGACGGTTATGGACTTCGGATCATCCGTACGGCGGCCCATTCCGATGCGGTATCCATGTACCTGATACAGTATGTGCGTGGACAGGCGCAGTGCATTTCCCGCGAGGTCGTGACAAACTGCTTTGTAACGGGATGCAGAATTTGGGTGCGGTATGAGAACGGAATATTATCGGCAAAAGCATGGACGGTTACGGAACCTACGGTGGTACAGCAGGAAAGGGGCTATGCCCGGGGAGTGGAGCTTACGGCAGAAGTAGGCAGAAGAGAAAATGCCGAAAACACCGGACTACTGATCTGGCACACCGGATCGTTGGGAACGGAGAACTGGAGAAATACCACGATGTTACATGGCGTAAGCATTCTTTATTTTTAAAAATTTCAGACAAAATGTGGTGAGAAAACACAGGAGGAAGGGCGGTAGGATTACCGGAGCTGCTTTTCAGGCGCATTCGGATGTGGATACTGTAATGAAATATAAGGAGACTGCAATTAAAGCTGGAAAGATGTCTGGAAATTTTTCTGGAAAAAGTTAAAATTTCCCGTTTCAAAGTGTAAGTATTTGATGTAAAATTAACCCTAGGGAGTCCTCTTTCTTTTTGTTTAGTATGGTTTTGTTGTGGTGACTTAATTTTACATCAAAAAGGAATAGGATTCCTTATATTTTGGGCACTTTTTGAAAATTGTTTATAATAGTATCTGAAAAAACAGGCAGTTGTGGATAAAACTGCGGAAACTCAAGAATGTCGAAGTGTTGTGGATCCTGATAAAATATGCTATGATATTTTTCAATTAGATCAACTTGCGGATGTTTCATCATGACCGTACGGGGATGGGTAACAGCAGGAAAAAGTTTTTTCAGAAAACGAGGAGGGTGCTGAAATGAAGAAGAAAATGGGGTATTTGCAGGTGATTTTAATGATCGGCTGCATTCCGATGCTTGCAACGATGGTTGCTCTGACTGTATATGCATCGGGCAAAATGAAAGATGAACTGGTCGACAGTACCTATCTGCGGCTGAAAGCATGTGCTACATCAGTGGAGCAGTATTTCACATGGGATATCCGTGAGGATATTCTGGAAAAGGATGATATCAGTTATCAGTTTATAGATTCTTTGCAGGATGAGCATATTGAACAGACGCTTTTCATGGAGGATGAGAGATTTATTACTTCCATTGTGGATCAGGATGGGAACAGGGCAGAAGGAACCAAGGCTGATCCACAGATATGGGAGACGGTCAGAGCCGGTAACGATTATGAAGCTGATGGAGTAGAGATTCAGGGAGAAGAATATTATGTCTATTATATGCCGGTATGTTCCGATGACGGAGAGATTCTGGGAATGGCTTTTGCCGGAGAACGGGAGAGCATAGTTCAGGATGCAATATCCGACATGTTAAGAAGTCTGGTTCTGCGCTCAGTATGTCTGAATGTTCTTTTTATTGCTGTCATGGTTTATCTGTCATTCAAAATACGAAAACCATTACTGACGACCGCAGAATATATTGACCAAATTGCCAATGGTAATCTGTCAGGCAATCTTGAAGTGAAATCTGTGATCCGTGAAGTGACCACTCTGATCCGGGCATCTGTCAGCATGAGGGATAAATTGAACAGTATTGTCACCGAGGTGGATGGACATGCTGCACAATTGGATAGCAGCATGGAATTATTAAATACATTGGCATCTGCAAGCAGTAAGGGAACCAACCAGATCAGACAGGCCGTGGACGAGCTGGCTGCAACCGCTACATCACTGGCAGAGAATGTACAGACTGTTAATTCCAGAATGTTGGAGATGGGGGACAATGTTAATGCGATCCATTCGGAGACAGTAACATTGAATGAGAATTCCAATAAAATGGATCGTGCCAATCGTAATGCTTCAGAATCCATGAATCTGGTGCTGGAAAGCTCGCATACCTCTTCGGACATTATTACTGAGATGATCGTACAGGTAAAGGCAACCAATGAGGCCATTGCATCCATTAGTAAAGCAGTGGAACTGATTTCTGATATTACCGCACAGACGAATCTATTGTCATTGAATGCTTCCATTGAAGCAGCGAGGGCAGGACAGGCAGGCAAAGGCTTCGCTGTGGTCGCTACAGAGATCAAACAGCTCGCCGAACAGAGCAGCCAGAGTGCGGATACGATCAAGAAAATTGCTGATGATATTCTCGAAAAATCTAATAAATCTGTAGAGTTAACTGAACGGATGCGTGCACTGGCAGAAAAAGAGCAGGCAGACATCGGAGGTGCCAAGAATGGTTTTGATGCTCTGAGCCAGATTATTGAGGCTAATGTTACGACAGCTGGAATTATTGCGGAAAAAACGAAGAATCTGGAGGAATTGAAACAGACTATTATAAATAGTATAACAGAACTGAGTGCGATCAGTGAAGAGAATGCAGCCAGCAACGAGGAAGTAACGGCAAACGTATCTGATATCGCAGAAGCAGTTAACAAAATTTCGGACGATACAGGAACAATTAAAAAGGTATCCACGGATCTAAAAGAGTTGATGCAGTATTTTAAGTAGTTTGAGATATTTGGAGACATTCGTGGACGGGTGCTGCTTTATGTGCTATTATACAGAATGTCATCAGAAAACAGTAATTGTAGGAAGTAACAGGGATTATAATGAAAAAAAGAATGTTTATGGCACTGGCGGTCGCTCTCACCGGAGTCAGTATGGTGGTGGCAGCAGGAAACGGAGAACTGAAAATACAGAGTGAAACCTCGGTACAGAAAGTACATGCGGCAGAAATACATCAGATCGGTGTCGAGCCGATCCCGGCTACCGGACAGATTACCATAGAGGATCTGCTGGCGGTACAGGGTGGCGAGACGGAAGATCCCAGAGCACTGGAAGGGGTGTCGGATCCGGAGGATGTTCCGGTAGACGAAGCTTCTGTAGAGGATACGAACGCAGATGAGTATGCATCGTTAGCGATCGCCAATGTGACGAATTACGTCAATGTCCGGACAGAACCGAACACGGACAGTACCGTAGTGGGCAAAATCTATGACGGAGCGGTGGCACAGATCCTGGATGTGGCAGGAGAGGATCAGGACTGGTTCCGGATCATCTCCGGTAATGTGGAGGGCTATATCAAGGCAGAGTTTTTTATTTACGGAGATGCAGCAGCTGAGGTTGTAGACAATTATGTGACCAGATATGCTGTGGTTATCGCAGACCGTCTGAATGTGAGACAGGATCCTGCCACAGATGCAAAAAGAATTGGTTACATTGACAATGGAGAAAAGGTAAAAATTCTGGAGAATGACGGAGACTGGCTGAAGGTACAGTACACCGACAGCAAGGAAGGCTATGTCTCTGCGGAATATGTTACGATCTCGGAAGAATTTATCTATGCGAAGACCATTGAAGAGGAACAGGCAGAGATTGCAGCACAGAAAGCACTGCAGGAGAGAGAGCAAAGTACGGAGCAGGAGACACCGGAGGTGATCACGAACATCACACTTCCCACTACAACCTATACCTCAAATGCGGAACTCAGACAGGGAATCATTGAGTATGCCATGCAGTATCTGGGCAACCGGTATGTACACGGTGGTTCCAGCCTGTCGGGAGGAACGGACTGCTCGGGATTTACCTGCTTTATCTATGCGGAGTTCGGATATTCTATCAGCCGTACACCGGGAGGACAGTATTCCGGTGCCGGACGCAGTATCAGTTCTGAAGAACTTCAGCCAGGAGATATTGTATGTTATAGTTCCAATGGAGGGAAGAGCTGTACCCATGTAGGACTGTATATCGGTGACGGACAGATCATCCATTCCGCCAATTCACGGAAAGGTGTCATTATCAGTGCTGTGGACTACAGTCCCATCATCGGTATGCGAAACGTTATTGATTAATAGAATCGGTTTTGAAATTATGGAGCGCCTGATCTTTGGTGAGTATGAAATCACCGAGGATCTCGTCGCTCCATTTTTGCAGGTCTTCCAGATGAAGGACCACACCGGCATAATTGCGGATGCCGTGGGAGGCCGCCAGCTCTTCGGTATATTCTTCCAGCAGATAGACATTTTCAAACCGTACCGGTCCGGAGGTGTACTGACAGACCAGCGGGATCACACCGGTGGTCTTCCGCTCGATGGAGACACCGTCCTCTGCAACGTGAAAAGTCAGCCAGGCCATACCCTCTAACATGCTGAGAGCATTTTTCTGGGTGGACACATAATTGCCCAGCGAATAATAGCACAGAGACTCATTGCCGTTTTCTGCGGTGATCCATTCCACAGGCTCTACCACATGGGGATGGGTTCCGATAATGACATCGGCACCGGCTTCTGTCATCTCCAGTGCCCATTTTTCCTGATAGCTTGAGATTTTGGAGGAATACTCAGTCCCCCAGTGAGGACAGACGATGACGATGTCTGCCAGTTCTTTTGCCCGGGAGATATCCTCTAAGACCTGCGGGTTCAGCGTGGTGAAGTCCATCTGTCCGTTTTTCTCATTTACGGCACACAGAAGATTCAGATGCCCCAGCAGATTTAAGGGGAGTGTCTCGGTATTGGCACCGTAGGTATAATTTAAGATGGCGAAAGTGACATCATCGATGGTAAGTAACGGAATGTCATCTGCCTGTGAAGCGTCTTCGTGAATACCGGTTACCAGTACCTCCGGGTGCTTGTTTTTCCAGAAATCCGCACAGTACAACAGGCCGTCCAGCTTCTGATCCGCGGTATGATTGGATGCATGCAGAACCACGTTGAATCCGGCATCCGCAATCGCATCCCCAACTTCGGTAGGAGAATTAAAATAGGGAAAACCGGAAAATCCCCGGGAATTGCCGCCCATGACAGTTTCCTGATTGATGATCCGAATGTCTGCCGCGTTTAAGAAGGGTGAAATCCCCTGAAACAGCATGGAGAAATCATAAGTTCCGTCCTCCTGTTTTCCACTGGCCACGATTCCCAGATGCATCAGGTTGTCCCCGACAGCCATGAGCGTAATGTCATGCTCCGGGAAGGGAGTGGGGGTCGGCTCCGGAGTAGGGACGGGAACCGGTATGGCAGAAGGCGGTGCAGGGGTCTGTGGAACGACAACAACATCGCTGCCTGCAGCAGTTTCTTCCAGAAAGTAATAGCCGCCCATGCTCGCCAGTAACAGTAACGGAACGAGAACCAACAGCAGATAGAAACGTGAAATCGGTTTTTTCATATATTATTCTTTTGTTCTCCTTTATTATCTCTTACGGAATTCCGGTTACAAGGTCTGTTTACAATCAAAAGTAACAATAGTATTATAGCATTGATTTTATTTTTTCGCAAAAAGCAAAAACAAATTACTGTTTTCCTATTGACATAGTATGAAATAGGAGATATAATCCTACCCATAAGTTGATTCGATACTTAAATGAGACATCGAAGAGGAGGAAAAGGATTATGAAGAAGTTTGAGTGGAAGAGCGTTTTGGCACTGGCATTAACAGGAGCATTGGCACTGGGGCTGACCGCATGCGGCAGCAGCGATAACGGCGCAGCAACTACCGGCAGCAACGATGCTGGAAGCAAGGCTGTATACCGCACTCTGGATGAGATCAAGGAGAGCGGTACGATCAATATCGGTGTATTCTCCGATAAGAATCCGTTCGGTTATGTGGATGAGAACGGCGAGTATCAGGGATATGATGTATATTATGCAAGAAGACTCGGTGAGGATCTGGGTGTCGATGTGAACTTCGTATCTACCGAGGCGGCCAACCGTATCGAGTATCTGCAGACCGGTAAGGTAGACGTGATCCTGGCTAACTTCACCGTAACTCCCGAGAGAGCAGAGGAAGTTGATTTCGCTGCTCCTTATATGAATGTAGCACTTGGCGTAGTATCCAAGGATGACAATGTAATCACCACTCTGGATAACTGGAATGCAGATGATTCTATTATTGTGATCTCCGGAACCACCGCAGAGACCTATCTGATTGCTAATTATCCGGACATTCCTTTACAGAAGTTCGATTCCTATGCAACCGCTAAGGAAGCTTTTGAAAACGGTACTTCCGTAGCATGGGCAAACGACAACACTGAGGTCATCGCATTTGCTCTGCAGAATGAAGGCTATACCGTAGGTATTCCTTCCCTGGGCAGCGCTGATACCATCGCTCCCGCAGTATCTAAGGGCAATACTACTCTGCTTGACTGGATCAACGATGAGATCGCAAGCCTTGGTGAAGAGAACTTCTTCCATGCAGATTACGAGGCAACTCTGGCAGATACCTATGGTCTGGATTACGAGGACAGCCTGGTAGTAGAAGGCGGCAAGGTAACCGCACAATAAGTACGGATCGGAATAGAATGATAGAGAGGGGACTGCGGGGCACGTATGTTGCCGCCGCAGTCTTTTCTTGCATCTGGCTACTTCTTTTGTTATAATCTAAAAAGTTGTGTGTAACTATTCAGAGCCGTGTAAATCATGTCAATATGTACGTCGAATGCTTGCATTCGTAAGAACATTTGATATGATTTATATGGCGAAGTAACTACCATGAGCAAATAACATGCAGGCATGTTATTCAAGAAAGCCTCGCAGAGGCGGCTTTGCGAATGGAGTTCTGAATAGTTACGATTGTCGAAAAGCTTCCTGAAAGGAAAGAAATACATGAACTGGGAATTTATAGGAAAATATCTGCCTATGTATGAAAAGGCAGCGTTGCTCACCGTGAAGATCGGTGTCATCGGAATCCTGTTTGCAATTCTGCTGGGACTGGTATGTGCGGCGATACAATATTATAAAGTACCGGTGCTTCGGTGGATCGTAGCGGTCTACGTGGAACTGAGCCGTAATACACCGCTTCTGGTACAGCTGTTTTTTATTTATTACGGATTTCCGAAGATTGGGATCCGGATGTCAGCAGAGGTCTGCGGTGTGGTAGGACTGGCATTTTTAGGTGGCAGTTATATGGCGGAGGCATTCCGCAGCGGTCTGGAGGCCGTGGAACCGATCCAGAATGAAAGTGCCATCAGCCTGGGAATGAACTCCGGACAGGTACTAAGATATGTGATCCTGCCACAGGCCATGTCTACCAGTATCCCGGCATTTGTGGCGAATATTATTTTCCTGTTGAAGGAGACCAGTGTATTCAGTGCCATCAGTCTGATGGATCTGATGTTTACGGCAAAGGATCTGATCGGCCTGTATTATAAGACTACCGAGAGCCTTTTCCTTCTGGTGGTATTTTATCTGTTGATCCTGCTGCCGGTATCGATCGTGGGATCTCTGGTGGAGAGGAGGATGCGTTATGCCGGATTTGGGGATTGATGTATTATTCAAAGGCACGAACATGCTCCGTCTGCTGCAGGGATTATGGGTAGCCATGAAGATCAGTATCGTATCTATTCTGATCAGTATGCCGTTAGGTATTCTGGTGGGAGCGTTGATGACGGTGAAGAACCGGTTCGTCAAAGCTATCTTCCGGGTCTATCTGGAATTCATCCGTATCATGCCGCAGCTGGTGCTTTTATTTATCGTATATTTCGGATCTACCAGAGCACTGGGCTGGAATCTGTCCGGAGAGGTGGCATCCGTCATCGTCTTCGTCCTGTGGGGCACCGCAGAGATGGGAGATCTGGTGCGTGGAGCGCTGATCAGTATTCCGAAGCATCAGTACGAAAGCAGTGAAGCACTGGGATTCAGTAAAATACAGACGTATCTGTATATCATTATTCCGCAGACTGTGCGGAGACTGATTCCGCTGTCCATCAACCTGATCACCCGTATGATCAAGACCACCAGCCTGGTGCTCATGATCGGCGTGGTGGAAATGCTGAAGGTGGCACAGCAGATCATTGAGGCCAATCGTATGAGCAGTCCCAATGCTGCGTTCGGAGTATTCCTTGTGGTATTTGTTCTGTATTTCTTCGCCTGCTGGCCCTTCAGTGTTCTGGCCAGAGTGCTGGAGAAAAAGTGGAATTAGAAATGGAACCGGAGTCGGAATGAGAATGGAGTGAAAACATGGCAGAGACATTGTTGAAGATAGAAAATCTGACAAAAGAATATGAAGGCCAGAAGATCCTGGACGGCATCAATCTGGAAGTAAAACAGGGAGATGTTCTGGTAGTGGTAGGTCCCAGCGGCTGTGGTAAGAGTACGCTGCTTCGGTGTATTAATGCACTGGAACCTATTCAGGGCGGTACGATAAAGCTGCAGGGCATGGATATCCGCAAGGGCAGTAAAAATATCACCACCCTGCGTCAGAAGATCGGTATGGTATTCCAGAGCTATGAACTGTTCCCGCATCTGACGGTACTGGACAATATTACGCTGGCACCGGTCAAGGTACAGAAGCGCGATAAGGCAGAGGCACAGAAGGAGGCCATGGAGCTTCTGGCGCGCGTGGGACTGGCAGATAAGGCAAAGAGTTATCCCAGACAGTTGTCCGGTGGACAGAAGCAGCGTGTAGCCATCGTCCGGGCATTGTGCATGCATCCGGAGATCCTGCTGTTCGATGAAGTGACCGCGGCACTGGATCCGGAGATGGTAAGAGAAGTGCTGGATGTTATGCTGGATCTGGCAAAACAGGGCAAGACCATGCTCATTGTCACCCATGAGATGCAGTTTGCAAAGGCGGTAGCGGACAAAGTTATTTTCATCGACCAGGGTAAGATCGTGGAGGAGGCCGCTCCCGATAAATTTTTCGAACATCCGGAGACAGAGAGAGCAAAACAGTTCCTGAATGTATTCACCTTCGAACATGTGGAACATCATACAAAACAGGCATAGGGATCGCATAAATACAGGAAAAAGATAATGAAGAGAGTTTTCATTATCTTTTTTTTGTGCTATACTCATTATGGATTTTTGCGTTTTATTTCAAATGATTTACAATATGTGACCAAAGGAGAATGGGAAAGGTGAAGAAAAAACCTTATATCAGATATGTGATTCTGGGGATTCTGGCTACATTGATGGTGGGTTGTATCATCCGTATTGCCATGCCCAACCGGGAATGGAACTATACCGGAAGCTATACTTTTGCGGAAGGGGAATCTTATACAGAAGAGCCGGTATTTGAGCATATTTCGCTGGGGACAGGAGTATACCGGGTGGAGCTGTCCTACGAATGCACCGGGGATGCCATCGCGGTCTGCAATGTGAAAGACGGCACTGTGTATCAGGGAGGCCTGTTGTGCAACGGCGAGCATCTGTACAGTGCACTGGGGTATACTTCCTATGATTTCTGGCTTTATGAGCCCACAGAAGAACTGACGGTGACAATCGATTATTCCGGACAGGAAAAGCTGACCACCGGGAATCTGCGGATCGTGGAGACGAATCTTCTGTGGACAAGATATCTTGTGATCCTTGCGGCAGCAGCACTGTTGGTTCTTGCGACCATGTGGCTGGAGCGTCGGGAGGCGGTAAAAGGCAGAAATGAGCAGAGACGTCAGATCCTGTTTGGAATCGGTGTGATCGCCTTTTTTGCCTCCATCCCCTATTTTTATGACGGCATGGTGTCCGGAGCGGATCTGACCTATCATTTGCACCGTATTGAAGGTGTAAAGGATGGACTTCTGACCGGACAGTTCCCGGTACGGCTGGAACCCAGATGGGTATTTGACCACGGATACGCCAATGGTATTTTCTATTGTAATCTGTTATTGTATTTTCCGGCACTTCTGCGCATGGCAGGCTTTACGATGACAGAAAGCTATGCTTTCTATTGCATAGGACTTAATATTGCTACGGCAGCGATAGCCTGGTACTGCTTTAGCGGAATATTCAAAGACCGGATCATAGGTCTGGTCTGCAGCGCATTGTATACTTTATCCATATTTAGATTTTTTAAACTGGTAATGGTAGGAGCTGTAGGAGAGGGAAGCGCCTATACGTTTCTGCCGCTGGTGGTATACGGAATTTATCTTGTCTTTGAAAAAGATGTGGAAGACAGAGAGTTTCATAAAAGCTGGATCATTTTGGGACTGGGATATGCCGGATTGATCCAGACCCATGTACTGACCTGTGAGATTACGGCATTGTTCACAGTGCTGTTCTGTCTGATTTATATCCGCAGAGTATTTGCATGGCAAAGATTTCGGCAGCTTGCGAGTGGAGCATTTTTTGCGCTGGGATTAAGCTTGTGGTATCTGGTACCGTTTGTTGACTATTATTTGACACAGGATGTCAGGATACGCCATGCATCGGCGAGAACTATCCAGGACAGAGGAACCATTTTTGCGCAAATATTACAGCAGTTCTGGTTCAGCAGAATTCCGAAATCCATGGAAGGCAAGGCAGGGGATTTACTGAATCCTATTGGGGTAGGATTGTTTCTGGTAATAGGAATGATGATTTTCTGGCTGCTGTTATTTTTGGGAGATTTGCAAAAACAAAAAGAGGCTGAGAAGAGCTTTGCGATAAAGGCAGCAGGATTCGGATGCCTTGCATTATGGATGTCCACAAATTCCTTTCCCTGGGATAACATTCAGAAAATTTCCGGCATTGCAGCGACACTGGTGAGCAGTCTGCAGTTCCCCAATCGTTTTCTGGGATGGGGTACGGTTCTGTTGGTGACGGTAACGGGATATGTGATTCGATATTTTCAGAACAACCGGAAAATCTTCTATCAGATGAGTCTGATCACGGCAGTAGTGTCTTTGTCTGCATCCTATCTGTTTATGATGGATTCGGGAGTACAGGAGAGGGACGTTACATTATATAATCAGGAAAGTATGGGATTTGGTTACATCTCCGGAGAAGAGTATCTGATCTATGGAACGGACAGCACAAAGCTGACTTTTGCAAGACCGGAAGCCAATGAGAATATTCAGATCGCAGACTATGAAAAGAGAGGTTTAAATATAAGCTTTTTCTGCAGGAATGATTCGGCCCGGGAGGAAATAGTAACACTTCCGGTTCTCATGTATAAGGGATATGCAGCCAGGGATGACAAAGGAGAAGTATTGGAGATCACAGACGACGGTGGACATATTTTGCAAGTGTGCATTCCTGGTGGATATGCCGGAACAGTCAGTGTGCGATTCGTGGAACCGTGGTATTGGAGAACGGCGGAACTGGTTACTTTGATCACAGTAGCGGGTATTGTGTTTTTCGGGATTCGGAAGAGGAGACAGAGATGAAAAAGAAATGGATTTTATTAGCGGAAGGGCTTCTCTTAGCGGTTCTGTTCGTGCTGTCTTTTGGGGGATCGGATATTGTATTCGAGGCAGATCATCAGCAATTGTATCGGGTGGAAGAAACAGGGGGGATCGTCAGCAAAGATTTTGCATTGAACCCGGGAGTATATCGCATCATAGTAGAGTCGGATATTGCAAATGGCGGAATCGGAAGCGGAATGGAGATCAGTCTGGAAGCGGAGGAGTCCACTTTTCGTGCGATCAGGGGCAACCGGGCAACTTTGTCTGCAGATACAGAGCATAAAAGGATTACCTATTATGTGGCAGATACGGTTGATGCAGCACATCTGCAGATACAGCCATTTTCGGAGGGAGGAAATGTTTCCTATGAGTTGAAAGTAGAGAAGACAACCGCCGGAAGAAGGATCCTTTTTGTAATAGTGCTGGTTCTTTTTGCCTGTCTGGATGGAATTGCGATATTCCGCAGAAAAGTATTGTGTAAAGAAGTGAGCGGACAGAAAAAATGGATCAACTGTGCAATGGTGGGAATCTGGATGATAGCCTGTATCCCCTTGCTGGTGGATTATCTTGTTCTGGGGACTGACAGTGTACAGTGCCTGAAAGAAACAGAGTATATGCTTGAGGGAGAATGGGGAAGGATTCCGGCAGCCCATTTACTATATTTATGGATTCCGGCAGGAATGCGGTGGATTGGATTTCCGGTCGCAACATCATATAAGATCATGATAGCATTTTTATCCGGAGCTGCACTTGCATTGCTTTATTTCCTGTTTTCCAAATGGGGAAAGGATGCGCGACTGGTGTTGGCGGCAGCAGCTTTTGGTATATGGAATCCTCTGGCGGTGAAGACTTTATATGTAATGGGAAATCCCGGAAAGTTTGTTGCCTGTGTGTTGGGATATGCAGTACTGGGCAGTGTGGTATGGATACTTCTTCAAAAAAGAAAAAGCCAGAACAAAATTTCCCCTTGGATCGTGTTTGCGGTACTGTTAATACTTGTTTTACAGGTGGTATATTATGAAAATACCATTATACTGCAATCGGATGTTCAGTACTGGTACAATGAAGAACCTTTCATGACAGGAGAATAACAGATGGAAAGTACTTTTATCATATTGACCCAGATTATTACCTTTGGAACCGCATGGAGTATGTTCCATTGCGTTTTAAAGAGAAAAAAGAAAGACTGGTTTTCACTGGTGGGGGCATTGGGGTATCTGTTGCTACCTTATCATGTATATGTGGTAACGGAAAGTGTGGATCGGTCACAGATTCTGATATGGATGGTGGTGCCGATCCTGACAGCGTCTCTGATAAAAATGTCGGATACGGAGAAAATGTTCTGGAAGACAGGCTACGGATTGACCGCAGTACTGGCCCTGGGGATTATCGGAAGACTGGATGGCGTAGCCGCGTTGACGCTTTTGTTCCTGATCTGCGTGGGTGGTATCTGCCGGAGACAATGGCAATATCCGGTGATCGGAATTCTGGGAGTTGCCATGGCATACCCAACCTATATGACGTGGAAACACTGGCTGTTCGACGGGGCCTTTGCGGAGAGCGGATTGGAATATACCAGCATCATGGAGCAGGGATACAGTATCGGCGGTCTGTTCAGTACTTATTTTTATAGGAACGGACACCCCGGAATGGGAATTCTGTTGCTTGGCTGTCTGTTGTTTTTGCTCTATCAAAGCTTTGTAAAAGGAAAAAAGATATGCGCCAAAAATGATCATATCTGGCTGGGAGCGGCGGCATTGCTCACTGTAATGTCTCTGCGGTATTTCCCGTGGGATTTTGTACAGAGAATGGGAAGCTGGGCACTGGGGCTGGTAACGCTGATCGGGACTCCGGCGGTGTTTTTCGGTTACGCCCAGATACTGTTGTGTGTGTGGAGCATTGAAAAATGCGGTGCAGTTTTACAGTTGACAGACAGAACAGCAAGGATGCGGGAAGGCACTGTCAAAAAGAATGGAGGAAAGTAGCATGGAAAGTAGGGAAGAAAAAGAATCCCAGGGAAAAATATTGTGGAAAATATTCCTGTCCACACTGTATCTGAGTGCATTCACGTTCGGGGGCGGTTATGTCATCGTTACGCTGATGAAGAAGAAATTCGTGGATGAATACCATTGGATCGGAGAAGACGAAATGCTGGATCTGGTGGCCATCGCCCAGTCTTCGCCCGGCGCAATCGCAGTCAACGGAGCCATCGTGGTGGGGTACAAGCTGGCCGGGATCCCGGGGGCACTGGTGGCAATCCTTGGAACGATCCTGCCGCCCTTTGTGATTATAGCGGCAATATCTGTCTGCTACAATGTGTTCCGCAGTAACTTCTTCGTGGCGCAGATGCTGTCTGGGATGCAGGCAGGAGTGGGAGCGGTGATCGCTTCCGTGACGTATGATATGGGTGCACCTATCGTAAAAGAAAAAGATCCTATGTCACTTGTCATTATGCTGGGAGCTTTTTTGGCAGCATGTATTCTGGAGATCAATGTGGTCTACATTGTGATCGTCTGCGGACTGATTGGTTTGGTCCGGACACTTCTTTCCAAAAGGAGGTCTGGAAAATGATCTATCTGCAATTATTTTTAAGTTTTCTGCAAATAGGAATGTTCAGCTTCGGCGGCGGTTATGCGGCCATGCCTCTGATCCAGGGACAAGTAGTCACGACTCACGGATGGCTGACCATGTCGGAATTCACGGATCTGATCACGATATCACAGATAACACCGGGCCCCATTGCAGTGAATTCCGCCACCTTCGTGGGACTGAAGATTGCCGGGATTCCCGGAGCTGTGGTGGCAACGGTCGGGTGTATTCTGCCGTCCTGCATTATTGTGACGATCCTGGCAAGACTATACCTGAAGTATCGTAATCTGGATCTGTTGCAGGGAGTATTAAAGTCTCTGCGTCCGGCAGTGGTGGCCATGATCGCATCAGCAGGGATCCTGATCCTGAAAAATGCGTTCTGGGGAAGCGGAGGGACGATTTCCCTGACGGGTACGGAGTGGAGCATGGTGGTGATCTTCGGAATCTGTGTGTTGCTGCTTCGGAAAACGAAACTGAATCCCATCTGGGTCATGGTACTGGCGGGTGTCATGAAGGTGGGAATCTCCGCAATGACAAATGTTTTGTAATGTAATAGGAAAATGAGGAAAGCGGATCTGCTTTTTGCGGATCCGTTTTTTTCTGCTCTAAAAATCGAAAAACTAATAGCCTCAAAATGTCCGCAGGGAAAATACACTTGTCTCTATATGAGAAATACTATATAATAGCACATAGTGTGTACAATGAAGTACATGTATACATCAGAAAAAAGGGAAAGAAGAGTGTAAGTATGAAAAAACTATTTGAAAAGTGGAACAGCATCAGCCTGATCCTGCGTATCGTATGTGGTCTGGTCATTGGTGTGATCCTGGGACTGGTCGTGCCGCAGGCAACCGGTATTGCCATTCTGGGAGATGTTTTTGTAGGTGCCCTGAAGGCCATTGCGCCTTTGTTGGTATTCTTCCTGCTGATCAGTGCCTTGTGTCATGCAGGGAAGAGCCATGGCGGCATCATTAAGACCGTTATTATTATGTACATGTTCAGTACCTTTCTGGCAGCGCTGGTAGCCGTGATCGCCAGCCGGTTATTCCCCGTGACACTGACACTGGCAGACGCAGCCACCGATATGGCAGCGCCGGACGGTATCGTGGAAGTACTGAAGACTCTGTTAATGAATATGGTAGCCAATCCGGTATCCTCTCTGTTAAATGCCAACTATATTGGTGTTCTGACCTGGG
Source organism: Waltera sp. (assembly GCF_046969025.1). Lineage (NCBI taxonomy): Bacteria > Bacillati > Bacillota > Clostridia > Lachnospirales > Lachnospiraceae > Waltera > Waltera sp. Next base: position 59,818 of record NZ_JBKVQF010000001.1, read on the forward strand.
GTGTGATCATCGGTGTCGGTATGAGAGCAGCCAATGATACCACCAAGAAAGTACTGGATGACATTTCCAACGGTCTGTCCCAGGTAGTCAGCTGGATCATCAGTATGGCTCCCTTCGGAATCTTAGGTCTGGTATTCAGCTCCATTTCTTCCAACGGACTGGAGATATTCTCCGAATACGGAAAACTTCTGTTAGTACTGGTAGGTTCCATGCTGTTTATCTACTTTGTGACCAACCCGATCATCGTGTTCTGGTGTATCCGCAAGAACCCGTACCCGCTGATCTTCAAGTGCCTGAAGAAGAGTGCCATTACTGCGTTCTTCACCAGAAGCTCCGCAGCCAATATTCCTGTGAATATGAAGGCCTGTGAAGAGTGGGGAATGGATAAGGATACCTATTCCGTAACCATCCCGCTGGGAGCTACCATTAACATGGACGGTGCAGCCATCACCATTACCGTAATGACACTGGCAGCGGCAAATACTCTGGGGATTCACGTAGACTTCTTAAGCGGTATCGTGCTGAGTATTCTGGCAACCCTGGCAGCCTGCGGTGCATCCGGCGTGGCAGGAGGATCCCTGTTACTGATCCCTATGGCATGTTCGTTGTTTGGAATCTCCAACGACATTGCCATGCAGATCGTAGGTGTCGGCTTCATCATCGGTGTCATCCAGGATTCTGTGGAGACCGCACTGAATTCTTCCTCCGACCTGTTACTGTCCGCATCCGCAGAGTTCAGACAGTGGAGACTGGAAGGCAAAGAGATCAAATATTAAAAAATAGTCTGAAAATCATAACAGGCAGTCAGAAAGCTGTTATCCGATCGTGGGTAGCAGCTTTTCTGCAACTAAAAACTTTGGCGATTTGACGCGGTGATTTCTTGACATATTGTATGAGAAAAAGTACAATTAAGACAAAAGTACTCTACGGTACGCAAAACAAAATAAGGATAAAAGGGATGGTGCACTATGGGGAAAACGATCAAAAGGTAAATTACGATGCAGACGGTGATCTCACTGGTTCTGGCGATCCTGCTCTGTGAACTGCTCAGTGTGAGCACTTTACAGAACAATATGACGACACAGGCCAGAAATTTCGTGGAGGCACAGGCCGGAACCAATGCCAATGTAGTGAATGAATGGCTGGTAGAAGAGGGAAACATTGTGCACACGATCCGCAACGGTGTGGCATTTATGAACACGAAGGATACAGATCAGATCATGGATTATCTGGAAGTGAATCTGGCGAAGGATTATAAAAACGATGCCGGATATTATGCGGAAGTCAGCAGCAGTCTGGGGCAGAATGCTTCCGGTGTCAGCGAGTCCATTCATACTATCAATGGCATATTAGGTGACATCAACAGAGCGCAGGCGGAACTGGCGGATGCGGTGGCCGGAGTGAATAAGAACCTTCAGGAGATCACCTATTCCAGTGAAAATATGTCTACAGAGACCAAGGGCGTATTACAGAGCATCGGCAAACTTCAGCAGAATATGCGGCAGTTCCGTGTCTGAGTAAGTTTGGAGGGAAATTATGTGGCAGCCACAGGAAGACAATACGTATAATGATCTGCGGGAAAACTCCATCAGACAATGGCTGGAGGATATGAGCAGACATGAAGATGTAGCGGTCCGCGGAGGCGTGAAAGTCACCGTGGAATATCTGGAGGATCTGAAGAAGCAGATCCGTCAGTTAGAGGAAAAATGTGCATTGAAAGATGCCTATTTGAAGAAGATGAAAGAGAAGGCGGGACAGTGAGAGATCACTGTCCTGTTTTTCTATAGAAAAATGCTTGAATTTCTGGCAGAAGCGGGGCCCGGGAGGGTTGACAGTTATCGGGAAAAAAAGTATCATATAAAAGATATTGAGCTAAAATTGCGGGAAAGGCAATTTGCAGATATAAAATATACGAGCGGAAGGGTAGAAAACCATGGCACTTAGCAAGAAGCCCACAACGGGCATGAAAGATATCCTGCCGGAGGAGATGCAGATCCGCGATTATGTGATCAGCGTCATCAAGGATACCTACGGCAAATTCGGTTTTACTTCCATTGAGACTCCTTGTGTAGAAAATATTGCGAACTTAAGCAGTAAGCAGGGCGGTGACAATGAGAAGCTGATCTTCAAAATCTTAAAGCGCGGTGAGAAACTGAATGTAGCAGCTGCGACCACCGAGGAAGAGGTAGTCGACAGTGGGCTGCGTTATGACCTGACGGTACCGCTGGTACGTTATTATTCCAATAATGCGGCATCCCTGCCTTCTCCTTTTAAGGCATTGCAGATGGGCAATGTATGGAGAGCGGACAGACCTCAGAGAGGAAGATATCGTCAGTTTATGCAGTGTGATATCGATATCCTCGGTGAGCCGTCTAACTTAGCAGAGATCGAATTGATCCTTGCAACGACCACCACATTGGGTAAGCTGGGATTCAAGAATTTCCAGATCCGTATCAATGAGCGCCGTATCCTCAAGGCAATGGCTGCTTATAGCGGATTCCCCGAAGAGTCCTATGACAGCGTATTTATCACTCTGGACAAGATGGACAAGATCGGAATGGTAGGTGTAGAAGAGGAACTTTTAGAGAATGGCTTTGATCAGGCATGTGTGGATAAGTATCTGAATCTGTTTCTGGATCTGGGAAATGCAGAGGACGGTGTGGCTTATCTGGCAGATACACTGGAAGGATTCCTGGAGCCGGAGATCGCCCAGAGCCTCAGAGAGATCATGGACAGCGTCAAAGCCACCAAGGCTTCTGATTTCGAGATTGTCTTCGATGCCACTCTGGTAAGAGGTATGTCCTATTACACCGGAACTATTTTTGAGATCGCCATGCCGGAATTCGGCGGCAGCTGCGGCGGTGGTGGACGTTATGACAAGATGGTAGGCAAGTTCACCGGTAATGATGTACCCGCCTGTGGATTCTCCATCGGTTTCGAGCGTATCATCATGCTGCTCATGGAGAGAGGATTCAAAGTTCCTACGAGACCGAAGCAGGTAGCATACCTGATCGAAAAGGGCGTCAGTGGTGAAAGACTGTGTGAGGTGATCGCACAGGCCCAGGAAGCCCGTAAGGACGGTACGCAGGTACTGGTAGCCCGCATGAACAAGAATAAGAAATTCCAGAAAGAACAGCTGAACAAGGAAGGCTACGAAGAATTCGTGGAATTCTATAAAGAAGAATTAAAGAGATAAAAAGCAACAGACGAAGGAGCAAAAGCAATGATTCAGTCCAGAACCCATAATTGTAATGAACTTCGGATCGGCAACGTTGGCGAGAGAGTCACACTGGTCGGCTGGTTCGAGAACATGAGAAAAGTCAGCAAGAATCTCGGATTTGTCATTTTGCGTGATTTCTACGGAACCACTCAGCTGGTAGTAGAGACCGAAGAGATGATGAACGTGATGGATGGCATCAACAAGGAGTCCACCATCTCCGTGGAAGGTGTGGTAAGAGAGCGTTCCAGCAAGAATGCCAATCTGCCTACCGGAGAGATCGAAGTTGTGCCCGACAAGATCGAGATTTTAGGTAAGTGTATCTACAATGCACTTCCTTTTGAAATCAATCAGTCCAAGGATGCAGACGAGAATGCCCGTCTGAAATACCGTTATCTGGATCTGAGAAATCCGAACATGAAGAAGAATATCGTGATGAGAAGTCAGATCGTGGCAGAGCTGCGTCAGAGAATGTATGCTCTGAACTTCATGGAGATCACCACCCCTATTCTGACCTGTTCTTCCCCGGAAGGTGCGAGAGATTATCTGGTTCCTGCCAGAAATCATCCCGGCAAGTTCTACGCTTTGCCCCAGGCACCCCAGCAGTTCAAGCAGATCCTGATGGCTTCCGGTTTTGACCGTTATTTCCAGATCGCTCCCTGCTTCCGTGATGAGGATGCGAGAGCAGACCGTTCTCCCGGAGAGTTTTATCAGCTGGATATGGAGATGGCCTTCGCTTCTCAGGAAGATGTATTCTCCATCGTAGAGCAGGTACTTCCTCCCGTATTTGAAAAGTACGGTATTTATAAAAATGCTTCCAAGGCTCCGTTTGTACGGATTCCTTATCTGGAGGCTATGGACAAGTATGGTTCCGACAAGCCGGATCTGCGTATCGATCTGGTACTGACCGATGCCACCGAGGTAATGCAGGGCTGTGGCTTTGCTGCTTTCGAAGGTCAGACGGTAAAGGCCATCGTGGTGGATGGCTTCACCGCTACCCGTAAGCAGATCGATGCTATCTGCGCAGAGGTAGAAGTACAGACCGCACGCAAGGGATTCTGGTTCCGTGTAGACGAGAACGGAGAGTTCGTAGGCGGTATCTCCAAGTTCTTGCAGGATCGCAAGGAAGAAGTCATCAAGGCTCTCGGCCTTAAGAACGGTGACTTTGTAGGGCTTGCCGCAGGCAAGAAGCTGGAAGCGCAGAAGACAGCAGGTGTATACAGAAAGCTGCTGGGTGCAGCCAGCGAGAAACATATGAAGAAGGATTGCTACGAGTTCTGCTGGATTGTGGATTTCCCGATGTATGAGATCGGTGAAGAGTCCGGCGAACTGGAATTCTGTCATAATCCGTTCTCCATGCCCCAGGGCGGTATGGATGCGCTGAACAATCAGGATCCTCTGGAGATTCTGGCATACCAGTACGATCTGGTCTGCAACGGCGTAGAGCTGTCCTCCGGCGCAGTGAGAAACCATGATCCTGAGATTATGATCAAGGCATTTGAGCTGGTAGGTTTGGGTGAAGCCGACGTGAAGGCTAAGTTCCCTGCCATGTACAATGCATTCTGTTACGGAGCACCTCCTCATGCAGGAATCGCTCCCGGCGTAGACCGTATGATCATGTTGATCTGTGGTGAGGAAAGCATCCGTGAGATCATTCCTTTCCCCATGAACAAGAATGCCATGGACATTATGATGGGAGCACCGGGCACGGTAGAGCAGAAGCAGTTGGATGAACTGCATCTGGCCATCACCGCCAAGCCGGAAGAATAATAATGAGGCTGTCGCACGATTTCTGTGTGACAGCCTTTATGTTGGGTATATATGGCAATTTGTCAGGAGAAGAATATGGCTGTAGGAATTTATGTATTGCATCTGCACCCAGGTGAGGAAGAAATCAGGCGGACATTCCTGCGGGAAGCTGCAGAATGTGTGGATCCGGTGCGGTGTAAGAAGGTACAACGGCTGAAAAGCACCGGAGCAAAGGCAGCCAGTCTCGGCGCGGGAATGCTGTTGCAGAAGATGGCTCTGGATCTGATAGACGGTACGGAGAATACCGGAATCCTGTTTCTGGAAGAGGATGAGCTGCTTGCGGTGTTACAGGAGCGGATGCACCGGGACAAGGCGGGGGCGTTATCCTTATCCTACGAATATGGAGAACTGGGGAAGCCACAGATCGTGAATATCCCGAAAAAATTCAATCTGTCTCATTCCGGAGACTATGTGGTCTGCGCGGTAGGAGACGGAGAAGTGGGAGCGGACATTCAGAAATGGGTTCCCTATAAGGAACGGACGGCAGAGCGTTTTTTTGCGCCAACGGAATGGAAACTGCTGCAGGAACTGCCTGCGTCACAGCGCACGGAACTGTTTTACCGATTGTGGAGCAGAAAAGAAGCCTACGGCAAATACACCGGCCAGGGGATCGGCAGTGCAGTGGGAGAAGATTTCTCCGACGAACAGAACTGGCAGGAAAAGCAGATATGTTTCTGGGAACGGGTTCTGGAGGATAGCTATTCGCTGGCGGTCTGTTACGGAACAGCAGAAGCGTAAAAAGAAAGGAACGGGAAAGCTGTAAAGGGATAGGAAGCATGAAAAGCGGATGCGCATTACATGGAAAGCGCGAAGAAATGAGGACTTTATGAAAAGATTAATGATGTATCTGAAAGATTATAAGAAAGAGTCCATACTGGCACCACTGTTCAAACTGCTGGAAGCATTTTTCGAACTGATGGTTCCTCTGGTAATGGCAAATATTATTGACTATGGTATTTCCAACCGGAATATGGGTTATATCGGGAAAATGGGACTGCTCCTGTTACTCCTTGGTGTAGTGGGACTGGCATCGTCCATTACTGCACAGTTTTTCGCAGCCAAGGCGGCAGTGGGGGTATCCACCAAACTGCGGCAGGCATTGTTTGACCATATTGAGGATTTGAGCTTTACGGATATTGATAAGGCGGGAACCTCCACCATGATCACCCGTATGACCAGTGATGTGAACCAAGTGCAGTCCGGTATCAATATGACCTTACGTCTGTTCTTACGTTCCCCGATCATTGTCTTTGGTGCCATGATCATGGCATTCACCATTGATGTGAAATGTGCCCTGATCTTTGTAGTGGCGATTCCTTTGTTGTCCATTGTGGTATTCGGTATTATTTTATCCACAATCCCTATGTACAAAAAGGTGCAGTCCAGGCTGGATCAGGTATTGGGCATCACCAGAGAGAATCTGACCGGTGTCCGTGTCATTCGTGCATTCCATCAGGAAGCGAAGGAAGAAGAGCGATTCCGGGAGAACAATGAGGCATTGTCCGCCATGCAGATCTTCGTAGGTAAGATCAGTGCCTGCATGAATCCTGTGACCTATATCATTGTAAACGGAGCCATCATTGCTCTGATCTATACCGGCGCAGTACAGGTCAATATCGGTAACTTAAGCCAGGGTGAGGTAGTAGCGATCATCAACTATATGAACCAGATCCTGGTAGAGCTGGTGAAGCTGGCGAACCTGATCGTAACCATGACCAAGGCGCTGGCCTGCGCAGATCGTGTGGCTTCCGTATTTGAAATCGGTGCAGATGCTGCATATATGGGAGCGCAGAATCAGAAACTAGCGGATAAGGTAGATAAGAGCGCACCTTTCTTAGACTTCAAACATGTATCCCTGACTTATCAGGGAGCCGGTGCACCTACTTTGCAGGATATGAACTTCACCGTAAACCGTGGCGATACCGTAGGTATCATCGGAGGTACCGGTTCCGGTAAGACCTCTCTGGTGAACCTGATTCCCGGCTTCTACCCGGCAACAGAGGGCGAGATCCTGCTGGAAGGCAGAGATATCAAGACCATGAGTGATGAGGAGCTGCGTGGGCGTATCGGTGTCGTACCTCAGAAGGCGGTTCTGTTCAAGGGAACGATCCGCAGTAATCTCCAGTGGGGCAAACCGGATGCTACAGAAGAGGAAATGTGGAAAGCACTGGAACTGGCACAGGCATCGGAAGTGGTAGAGGGCAAGGACGGTAAGCTGGATGCCACTGTGGCACAGAACGGTAAGAACTTCTCCGGTGGACAGAGACAGCGTCTGACCATTGCGAGAGCCCTGGTCAGAGAGCCTGAGATCCTGATCCTGGATGACAGTGCCTCCGCACTGGATTATGCCACCGACGCAAAACTGCGTGCGGCACTGCGTACCCTGGAAGATAAGACCACGACCTTTATCGTATCCCAGCGAGCTTCCACTATCCGCCATGCGGACAAGATCATCGTACTGGATGACGGTGAGATCGCAGGTGTGGGAACCCATGATGAATTGTTGAAGGATTGTACGGTATATCAGGAGATTTATTATTCCCAGTATCCTGAGCAGAGAGGAGGTGTTCGGTAATGCAGAAGACAAATAATAAAGCAACCATGAAGCGTGTGCTGAAATATATCCGGAAATATACACCGGCACTGGTACTCTCCCTGCTGTTAGCAGGCCTGACCGTGTTACTGACCTTATATATCCCTATCCTCACCGGTAATGCGGTGGATCTGATCATCGGCAAGGGACAGGTAGATATGCCGGGTATTTTTTCTATTATGAAAAAAATTGCCATCGCAATGATCATCACAGCAGTCGGCCAGTGGGTCATGAACACCTGCAACAACTATATTACCTATCATGTGATCCGGGATATCCGTACGGATGCTTTTGCAAAGCTGGAGATCCTGCCCTTAAAATATCTGGATGCCCATGCTTACGGTGATATCGTGAGCCGTGTTATTGCGGACGTGGATACTTTCGCAGACGGTCTGCTGATGGGATTTACCCAGCTGTTCACCGGTGTACTGACGATCCTGTGTACGCTGGGCTTCATGTTGGTGACCAATGTGCCCATCACATTGGTAGTAGTATGTATCACTCCGGTATCCTTCCTGGTGGCAAAATTCATTGCAACCAAGACCTACTCCATGTTCAAGGAGCAGTCCGAGACCAGAGGCGAGCAGACCTCCCTGATTGAGGAAATGATCGACAACCAGAAAATTGTAAATACCTTTTCCAGAGGAGAAGCGGTGAAGAGCAAGTTTGGAGAGATCAACGGCAGATTGCAGAAATGCTCGCTGAAAGCTATCTTTTTCTCCTCCATTACGAACCCGGCGACCCGTTTCGTTAACAGTCTGGTATATGCCGGTGTCGGTGTGTTCGGTGCGCTCGTAGCGATCAAGGGCGGTATCAGCGTAGGCCGTCTGTCCTGCTTTTTAAGCTATGCGAACCAGTACACCAAGCCCTTCAACGAGATCTCCGGCGTGGTAACAGAATTGCAGAATGCTTTTGTCTGTGCCGGACGTATCTTCGATCTGATCGACGAGGAGCCTCAGGTGCCCGATGCTGCGGATGCAAGAGTATTGGAAGATGCCCAGGGTAATGTGGATCTGAAGAATGTATACTTCCAGTATGTGCCGGAGAAGAAGCTGATCCAGAACTTTAACCTGAAAGTTACCCCCGGTCAGAGAGTTGCCATCGTAGGCCCTACCGGATGCGGTAAGACCACCGTGATCAACTTGTTGATGCGTTTTTACGATGTGAACTCCGGGTCCATTCAGGTGGATGGTACCGACATCCGGGATATCACCAGAGGAAGTCTCCGTACCAATTACGGTATGGTGCTGCAGGAGACCTGGTTACGTTCCGGCACTATCCGTGACAACATCTGCATGGGTAAACCGGACGCTACCGAGGAAGAGATCATCGCAGCAGCCAAGGCATCCCATGCCCATAGCTTTATCAAGCGACTGCCCCAAGGGTATGACACCGTGATCACCGAAGACGGCGGCAGCCTGTCCCAGGGACAGAAACAGCTTCTGTGTATCACCAGAGTCATGCTGTGCCTGCCTCCCATGCTGATCCTCGATGAGGCAACCTCCTCCATCGATACCCGTACCGAGATCAAGATCCAGAACGCATTCGCCAAAATGATGGAAGGCCGCACCAGCTTCATCGTAGCCCACAGACTTTCCACCATCCAGAGCGCTGATGTCATCCTGGTAATGAAAGACGGAAACATCATCGAACAGGGCAACCATGAGACCCTGCTGGCAAAGGGCGGTTTCTACGCGAATCTGTACAATAGCCAGTTTGCCGTGTAACGAGACATGCAAAGGCAAGGAAAGAACCGGTTTGGTAGCTTGCTAACCAAACCGGTTCTTTTTTTGCCTTTATACGGCGACAGCCGTCATCCGCCGAAAGCCCGCCAGGGCTTTTGGCGGATGCTGGCATGGCTCGTTACACTTTCCACGGTAGCGGCACGCTCTTTGCCCTTGCCATTCTCTCTCAAAAAAGACAGAAAATATATAGAAAAATGTCGAAAATTGTAAAAATACACCAACACAGTAAAAATATTGAAAATAAACTAAAATATTTAAAGAAATGTGTTGACAAATATACATCCCTGTAGTATATTAAACTTAACAAAAGAGAAACGGAACAACCCAACAAAGAAGGTTGGGAGAGAAGTACAAAAGAATCTATAGAAAGAGAGGTACAGTCCACCTAACAATTAAAGTCCTACCACAATCTTCCATGATGTACAACTGAATAGAACTACCAAAGAGAACCAATTTACATAGAGAACATCAAGTACACAGAAGAAAAAGTAATGAACAACAGAAGATAAAAATTATCTCACATTACAGTACATCCGTACAAAAGAAAAGTGGAAAGAGAACAAAAGACAAAATGGAAGATAAAGCAAACAAATGAAAGAGAGGACAGGCCATTGGAGCTTGCAGTCTGAGAGGGCGTACTGATTGAAAGAATGATCGGTACGCTCTCTTAATGTTGTATAACTATTCAGAGCCAAGTAAAAAATCAAGATGGTCGTCAAATGCTTGCATTTGTAAGTCCATATTGGATTTTTTATTTTGCGAATGAGGTTCTGAATAGTTGTACAATTTTCCAGTGGAAAAACCTACCGATATCATGTACAATAGAAGAATAGTACAGATAGAGGAGTTATGAAAATGGACACAAACGAACAGAATCAGCAGGACAAAAGAGAACTCAGACATAAGAGAAGACAGAGAAATCAGATCATTGCATATACGGCCGTAGGTATTATGATCCTGTTGCTGGCGGTGGGAATTGCTTTTGCTGTAAGCAAGATTACCAGCATGAGTCGTAATCAGGAAGAACAGCAGAACAAGGTGGATGAGATCCTTTCGGATGAGGAGACAATCCAGGCACCGACGGAAAGCCAGGAGACAGTGGTGGAACTCACGGATGAGCAGAAGCTGGATACCATTATTAATGAGGCAATCATCCAGAACATGCCTCTGGAAGATAAGGTAGCCGGATTATTCATTACGACGCCGGAATCGATCACCGGTGTGTCTGCGGCAGTACAGGCGGGAGACGGTACCAAGGATGTGTTATCCCAATACCCGGTAGGTGGAATCGTATACGCTGCGAAAAACATCCAGTCTGCAGATCAGCTGAAGCAGATGATCGATAATACCAAATTATATACCAGCTATCCCCTGTTTATTGCCATTGACGGAGAGGGAAGCGATACAGATGCGGTAGCTGCGGCAGGCCTTGGTACTAAAGTGGACACACCCCAGAGCATCGGGGCTACCGGAGATACCAACAATGCGTACCTAGCGGGAACCACGGTGGGAACTTATCTGGCAGAGCTGGGCTTTAATCTTGATTTCGCACCTTCTGCAGATCTCAGTGTAGTGGATGGAAATGCGGCAGGCAGCAGTTCTTACGGATCGGAAGCGGACAATGTGGCATCCTTTGTAGGATATATGCAGGCAGGATTACAGGAGCAGAAGGTGACCGCATGTATCGGACAGTTCCCTGGTATCGGCAGCAGTACCCAGAGCACGAAGGACGGCATGGCATCTACAGACAGAAGTGCGGAAGATTTCAGAGCCAATGAATTTGTGGTTTTCCAGACTTGTATCGACAATGGCATGACCAAAATGATCCGCATCAGTAATATGGCGTCATCTTCCCTGACCGGAGACAATACCCCCTGCACGTTCTCCAGCGCGGTGGTAACGGATATTTTAAGAAATGAACTGAATTTCCGCGGTGTGATCGTGTCCGGAGCCATGAATGAGGCTGCAATCTCCAATTACTATGGAGCAGATGAAGCTGCGGTACTGGCACTTCGCGCAGGCTGTGATATGATCTATGCACCGGAAAATTTTGAGACGGCATACAACGGAGTATTGGAGGCTGTACAGAACGGCACCATTTCCGAGGAACGCATCAATGATTCCCTGCGGAGAATCTACCGTATCAAATATGCGGATAAACTGGAACAGTAAAGAAGATAGAAGACGATTGCATGTGAGTGCAGTCGTCTTTTTTCTTGTAAAAAATTGCCGTTCATGTTATCTTAGCAATAAGAGCAATATTTCTCTTACAAATTCTCATATCGTTGACTAGCGATCTATAGTCGTTTTCCCAGAGACGTGAATGGAAGAAAGAAACATGAAGTTAAAATGAAGGTGGTGAAAAGAGTGAAGTGTATAGCATAGGAAAAATAAATCAAAAAATATATAAATGTATAACAGAGGATATTATTACCGAAGAGGTTATTATCATAGACAATCAGATTCAACATATTAAGGACAGATATCCAGAGGCATATAATAAAGTATTGAAAAATATACAGGAGGCAATAAGTACCCCGGGTTATATTATTAGGGATAAGCATGCATATACGGGACTGATTATTAAAAGAATACAAACGGAAGAAGGATTTTTATAGATTGTATTAAGATTATGTACTTCGGGGGATGAACATGGATATAAAAATTCTGTGATTTCATGCTGGAAAATTAGTGAGAGAAGATTGCAGAATTACTTGCGAAATAAATATAGAGTAAAGTTTTTGTCAGTTGAATAAAAGAAAAAAAGAGAGTACCAACATCTCTGTTATAATGGATTTGACGAGAATCTAAAATACAGACGATGGAGGCACTCTCATGAAAAACATTATAGCATATTCAATGGAAAAGCTGTACAAAGATTTGGAAGAAGCAGATGAACTTTTTCTCTCATCCGGGATGAAGGACATGGAATTGTACGAGAAGCAGCTTGCGGAGGCTGCAAGAAAGGCTGTAGCAGAGCACATGGCAGCCCTTTACAGCGACATGGATCGTATGCTGTGTGAGGATATTTCCAGAGCTGAAAAATATACCATCCAGAGGCATGATGAACGCCAGCTGCTGACTACAGTGGGACCGGTTTGCTTTACCCACACGCTGTTCCGAAGCTGTAAGGATGGAACCTGCCATTATCTTCTGGATGAATGGATGGAACTGGATGCCCATGAAAGACTGAGCAGCCGTGCGGAAGCTGAGGTGCTGGCCGAAGCGGTAAAGACCAGCTATGCCAGTGCTGCCAGGGTACTGGGAGAAGATTCGTTGATCAGCAAGACTGCCGTCATGGATAAGGTACACGGAATCCAGACAGAACTGCCCTTCCCGAAGCCGGAGAAGAAAAAGTGTGTGGAATACCTTTATGTTGAGGCAGACGAGGATCACATTCACAAGCAGGAGAAAAACGGAACAGAGAAGAAGGGCAGCATGATCGGGAAGCTGTTGTATCTGTATGAAGGACAGGAAAAGAAAGACGGGCGGAAGGAACTGAAGAATGTCTTCTACCTGGGAGGTCTTTGCAGCGGAGGAGAAGCAAACAGACATCTGTTTGAACGGATGCAGGAATACATCGACACGAACTACGAGAGCCGGTATCTGAATGCGGTGTATATCAGTGGAGATGGAGGAGCATGGATCAAAGCAGGGGCGGAATATATTGAAAAGGGAGTTCCGGTACTGGATAAGTTCCACATGATGAAATATATCAACAAGGCGGCCAACCAGATGCTGGATGAGGCAGGGGAAGCCAAAGGACGGCTGTGGAAGGCCCTGTATAAGGGCAAGAAGAAAAAGTTTGTAAAGACTATAAAAGCTATCCGGAAATGTGCGCCGAACGAAAAAGCAGTGAATGACTGTGAGGAATACCTGCTGAACAACTGGGATAGCGCAGTGAGAAGAATGCAGGATAAGAATGTCTATGGATGCAGTGCAGAAGGTCATGTGAGTCATATGTATTCCGACCGGATGAGTTCCCGTCCGATGGGTTGGAGCGAAGCCGGAGCGGATGCGATGTGTCAGCTGAGATGCTATGTGAAGGATTACGGAGAAGAAAAGATCCTGGAACTGGTAAAGTACCGGCGGAGCCATAAGCAGGAAGAAGCAACGGGAACCGAGGAGATATCAGTGCGTCCAAACAGGGGATACATGAGGAGTCTGTTACTCCACAGTCATGACAATGACAGGGTATACATCGAAAAGCTGCAGGCAACCATCCCGAGTATAGACATCCGGAAAAAGCTTGCAATCCGGGAGCGTCTGGGAGGTATTTGACAAAACACTGTGGGAGAAGTAGACTATGAGAAAACGATCTGGGCAAGTTCATAGCAGGGAATCTTCTGCGACTCTCCAACTGACAGTAAGTTTACTCTATCCGAAATAAAGAAATTCTTTACAGTAGGAAATAAACAGGGTATAATCTATATACAATAAGAGAGGAACTATCCGAGGTGGTAAATTTCGTTGCAACCACGCACCCTATGGGTCAAAAGAGATGCAGGAGAGGCGACGCCTGCCGGATGGTTTCTTGCTTATGTTATTGAGTCACCATTTTGTGGTGGCTTTTTTAGTTTTAACCACATTCGTTGTAGAACCAGCTGTCTACAATTTCATGCAGACACAAAAAGAGCGGAAACCCTGTAAAATCAAGGCTTCCGCTACAAATAAAAAGAGCGCGGACCGGAGCGGAGCGTAGACATCGAACTTTCGAGCCCTGCCAGGGCTCGAAAAAAAGAACGATACCGATTTGGTATCGTTCTTTTTTCAAGCGCGAGACGGGGATCGAACCCGCGACCCCCTCCTTGGCAAGGAGGTGCTCCACCGCTGAGCCACTCGCGCATATCTTACGGACAAGTTATAATATACTATAGGGCTCCGGAAATGTCAATAAAAAAAGTGTGCATCTTTTTTGTAAATTGCATATACAATTAACGCAGCAGTATTCTACGCAGCCATCCGGTGAATTTCCGCTCTATCAGGATCCAGCACAGATAAGCCAGAACAATGCTTATTACAACGCTTACGATCAGTCCGACAACAGATAATACGGATAGGGTGGAAAAGTCAAATACCACACGGTCCAGAAACATAACCGGATAGTAGTGTACCAGATACAGGGAATAGCTGATATTTCCCAACTGCACAAAAAAGCGGGGCATGGAAAGCCGCAGGCCTGCGAGAAAAGCAAGGATTAACAATAGCAGAGCAGGGAGCCCCCACTGGGGAAGCCTGAGGAACCCAATCACATTGATCCGGGGCGTAAAGTAAGCAAGCAGACAAAAGATTACCGGGATACATACCGCGGATACGAGGCTTACTGTCCGCGAAACCGGATGAAGGGTATGCCTGCGATACAAATACCGCAGCAGATAGTAAGCCAGAATTCCGAAGAGAAATTCCAACATGACAGGATCTCCGTAAAAAATGAGGAAAGGAGAAAGTACATTACCTATCGGAGACTGCCAGGATGAGATCGCCGGAGCAAATATCTGTACCATTCCCACCAGAATCACCAGAAATGCGCTGCAGATCAGACCGCGGTATTTCATGCTGATGTGAAAGGCAATGAAAAACAGCAGATAGAACAGCATTTCACAGTTAATGGTCCAGCCGATCCGTACCAAAGGCTGGATCGCTCCGCTGCCGATATCAAAAGGAATAAACAGCAGACTTTTGACCAGATAGGAAAAATCGTGTCTGGTCTGTTGGAACATGGAAGGAAACAACAACAGCGACAGATAGGTGCCCAGTGTCATCAGGTAGTAAAGCGGAAGAATCCGGACCAGGCGTTTGCGGAAGAAATATTTGGTACTTTTTTCCGTGGTAAACATGATCATGAATCCGCTGATACAAAAAAAGATGTCCACACCGAAAGCTCCGAAGTTCAGAAAACGGACATGCTGAAATACCACAAAAAGAGCAGCCAGACCGCGTAAAGCCTGGATGCTGTCAAAATGCAGTTCATGAAACTCTTTATTAACTGTTATATTTTCCATAGAAATAACCATGCCTTTTTGTACTAGCTTACGAAATATAACTCCATTTTAACATTTTTGCGGGAGATTGGGAAACATTTTATTCAGGAAAAAAACTTGCGTACTGCGATATAAAATAATACAATAATAAGTAAAATAGATTATGCCCACCGGGCTGGGCATAGGAACCGGCGAACCGTGATTTGCGGAATTGACATAGAATAACAGGACGGTATGGATATAGATATGAGCGCAACGAGACAGCAAATGTTAGAGACAGCAGAACGCCTGAATCAGCAGATGACAGACGGAATTCCTTTTACCTGGGAGACTCTGGAGCAGGCACTTACCTCTGTGACAGAACAGGATGATAAGGGAATCCACGGATGGATCTGCTATTTTGCTGCCTTTTATCAACTGACAACAGGGAATCAGGAGGGCTGCCTGCATTATCTGGATGAGAGCGTCAGGTGTCTTCTGGGAACGGATCTGGAGCATCATGTAGCCAGAGTGTACAATATGATCGGTATTGTGGCACATATGCAGAACAACCTGTCGCTGGCCATGGAACAGTACGATAAAGCATTGGATTATACGGAAAAATACGATGATAAGATGGTGCACAGCATTGTACTGAGCAATATGTCGGATGCGTATTATCTCATAGGAGCTTATGAAAGAGCTGTGCAGTGCCATGCGGAATGTATCCGCGAATTTGAACAGGCGGATGACAACAGTACATACAGCAGGATCAATTTCCGGAAAATGCTGGCAGAGTACGGATGCTGCCTGCTGCATCTGCATATGGATGACGAGGCGGAAAAGGTACTGTGTAAACTGGAAGAGACCGGGCAGAGCGAGGAGGTCATACGTGAGACAAGGCTGGGTGTCAATGTATTTCTGGCTCATCTGGCGGAGCGAAACGGAGACCGGAAGAAGGCAGAAGAGCATGTACGTACAGCGGTAATGGCATTAGAGGATATGACACAGGTCTCTTCCGAATACGACAGTATTCAGAATCTGCTGCAATATGTGGAAAAGATAGGCAAACCGGAACAGATAGAGGAAGTATTGAACTGTCTGGAACCAAAGGCTGCCATTGAACAGAACAAGAGTCTGCTATTGCAGCTTTTGTCTCTGCGGATGCGTTATTGCAGTTCCAGGATGACTCCGGAAGAATTCAAACAGAGCGCGGATACCTTTTTCCATCTAAAGGACAGCTGGGAACTGACAGAAAACAGTCAGGTCATGTATATGATGGAACTCAGAAAACGATTACAGACAGCAGAAGAGGAGCAGAAGGAACAGGAACGCAAGAGAAACCGGCTGTTGTATCAGGCGGATCATGACGAACTGACCGGACTCTATAATAAGAGAAGCCTGAATCGTTATCTGGAGGATGTGTTTGAAGACTGTCTTCTGAATGAGAAGGAACTGGGCATTCTGTTCCTGGATATTGACCATTTCAAACAGTTGAATGATCGCTATGGACATGGAAGGGGAGATGAAGGAATCTGCGCGGTAGCGGATACTCTGAAAAAATGTTTTCCGGAGGACTATGTGGCGCGTTACGGCGGAGATGAATTCCTGGTGGTCATGACGGGACGTGACAGGGAGTATGCAGAGGAACATGCAAGACAGCTATGTATGGGCATCCGGGAATGTGAGATTCCCAATGAAGACTCTTCTGTGGAACCCTGGCTTACGATTTCCGTGGGTGGTGTCTGTGCTATTCCGAAGGAACCAAACCGAGTGTGGGATTTCCTGTCGGCTGCGGACAAAACACTTTATGACCAGAAAAATGAGCAAAAAGGAAAAGTACGCTTCTATGTGGGAGAAGGACAATACCTATAGCTCTGCAACCAAAATAAAAGGAACACAACAATGGATAACAAGCAATATTCCACCCGCGAATTGTTTCGCAGGTTTGCACCTTATTTTAAAAAATACCGTTTTACCTTGTGGATGGATCTGTTCTGTGCAGCACTGACCACGGTCTGTGAACTGGTGTTGCCGTTAATTATGCGCTACATTACCAATGAAGGGCTGCGGGATCTTGCGTCCCTGTCGGTGAAGACCATACTTTCACTGGGAGTTCTGTATTTCGGACTTCGTATCGTGGATTGCATCGCCAGTTACTATATGTCCGATATGGGACACGTCATGGGCGCGAAGATCGAGACGGACATGCGCAGAGATGCATACAACCATTTGCAGAAGCTGTCCAATACTTATTATAATAATACCAAAGTCGGTCAGATCATGGGGCGGATCACCAATGATCTGTTTGATGTGACGGAATTCGCCCATCATTGCCCAGAAGAATTTTTCATCGCCGGAATCAAGACCGTAATCTCTTTTATCATTCTGGCAAATATCAATCTGCCGCTGACATTGATGATCTTTCTGTGCGTGCCGCTGATGTGCGGTGTGTGCATGATCCTGAATTTCCGGATGCGAAGTGCCTTTCGCAAGCAGCGTAACCAGATCGGAGAGCTGAACGCCCGGATCGAGGACAGTCTGCTGGGCCATAAGGTGGTCAAGGCATTTACCAATGAAGAGGTGGAAAATGTCAAGTTTGAGAAAGATAACGGCACTTTTCTGGATATTAAGAAGCTGACCTACCGTTACATGGCGGCATTCAATACCACAGTGAAGCTGTTTGACGGATTGATGTATCTGGTGGTATTGGTGGCAGGCGGTATTTTTATGGTAAACGGACGGATTGCCGCTGGTGACCTGGTGGCATATATGCTGTATGTATCCACCCTGATCGCAACAATCCGGCGTATCATCGAATTTGCCGAACAGTTCCAGCGGGGCATGACCGGTATCGAGCGCTTTTTACAGATCGTGGATGCGGATATCGAGATCTTCGATGAGCCAGATGCCATAGAACTGAAGGACCCGAAGGGAGAAATCTCTTTTGAAAAAGTAAGCTTTGAATATCCGGATGACCATAACAAGGTATTTACCGATCTGAACCTGCAGATCCACGCGGGAGAAAAGGTGGCCATCGTCGGTCCTTCCGGTGGTGGTAAGACAACGCTGTGCAATCTGATCCCGAGATTTTATGATGTCTCAGAAGGCAGGATCCTGTTGGACGGCCAGGACATTAAGCATTTTACGTTAAAGAGTCTGCGGGGCAATATCGGTATCGTACAGCAGGATGTGTATCTTTTCTCCGGTACGATCTATGAAAATATCGCTTATGGACGTCCCGGGGCTTCGAAAGAAGATGTGATCAATGCGGCAAAGCGTGCCGGGGCTCATGAATTCATCATGGGACTGAAGGACGGTTATGATACTTATGTGGGAGAACGGGGTGTAAAGCTGTCCGGCGGACAGAAACAGCGGATCAGTATTGCCAGAGTATTTCTGAAAAATCCACCCATCATCATTCTGGATGAGGCCACTTCCGCACTGGACAATGAGAGTGAGTTTGCCGTGGCAAAATCTCTGGGAGAATTGTCGGAGGGGCGTACTACTCTGACTATCGCCCACAGACTTTCCAGTATCCGCAATTCCGACAGGATCCTGGTGCTGACGGATGACGGCATTGTGGAGGAAGGCAATCACGACCAGCTCATGGAACAAAAAGGGATCTATTATCAGTTCTACGAAACAGCCAATGCTTTAAAATAAACTAACAAAACGGGAGGTAAATCTATGAAACTTGTGTTTGTGGGGGCAGACCATGAAGTAACAGGAAGCTGCCATTATCTTGAGGTAGCCGGAAAGCATATTCTGGTGGATTATGGTATGGAGCAGGGCATCAATGTATTTGAGAATGTTCCGCTGCCGGTGGCGGAATCCATGATCGATTATGTCTTTCTGACGCATGCCCATGTGGATCATTCGGGACTTCTGCCACTTCTATATGCCAGAGGATTCAGAGGCCAGATCTATGCCACGGATGCCACGGCGGATCTGTGCAGCATCATGCTACGTGACTGTGCGCATATCCAGAGTGCTGAGGCAGAGTGGAAGAACCGCAAGGCAAAACGTTCTGCCAACAATGCAGTGGTGGAACCGTTGTATACCATGGAGGATGCGGACGGCGTGATCCGCAGACTGGTTCCCTGTCATTACAATACGATCGTAGAAGTGTGCGAGGGCGTGAAGATCCGTTTCACGGATATCGGACATCTGCTGGGGTCTGCCAGCATCGAAGTCTGGCTGACAGAGGACGGCAATACGAAGAAGATCGTATTTTCCGGCGATATCGGCAACAAGCATCAGCCGCTGTTGAAGGATCCCACACCCACAAAAGAAGCGGATTATGTGGTCATGGAGTCTACCTACGGTGACAGGATGCATCCCAAGGACAAACTAGACTATGTGGCGGAATTGACAAAGGTACTGCAGGAGACACTGGATCGTGGCGGTAATGTGGTGATTCCTTCCTTTGCGGTGGGCCGTACTCAGGAGATCCTGTATTTCCTGCGGAAAATCAAGGTGGGACGTCTGGTCAAAGGACATGAGGATTTCCCGGTGTATGTGGACAGTCCCATGGCGGTGGAGGCCACCGGTATATTTCAGGAGAATCGTTATGAGTGCTTTGATGACGAGGCTATGGAATATGTGAAAGAGGGCATCAACCCCATTGCATTTTCGGGATTGAAGCTGTCCATCACCAGTGAGGAATCCAAGGCCATCAATTTTGACGAGACCCCCAAGGTCATCATTTCCGCTTCCGGTATGTGTGATGCGGGACGTATCCGCCATCATCTGAAGCATAACCTGTGGAGAGAAGAATGTACGATTCTCTTCGTGGGTTACCAGTCCGTGGGAACCCTGGGCAGAGCGCTGGTAGAGGGTGCCGATGAGGTAAAGCTTTTCGGTGAGACCATTCAGGTGCGGGCACAGATCCGGAAACTGGCGGGATTAAGCGGCCATGCGGACAAAGAAGGACTGATCGAGTGGATCCAGGCCTTTGAAGAGAAGCCGAAAAAGGTGTTTGTGGTACACGGTGAAGACAGTGCCTGCACTGCATTCACCGAATGCCTGAAGATCGAGTATGGGCAGAGGGCTTACGCACCTTATAGTGGCACGGAGTTCGACCTGATCAGCAATAAATTTACCTATGAGGCTGCACCGGTTGCCGTGAAGAAAAAGACGAAGCCTGTCACCGGAGTCTTCGAGAGGCTGTTGGCTTCTGCAAGACGTCTGCTGGCGCTGGTTACCAAGAGCGAGGGTGTCATGACCAATAAGGACATGGCCAAGTTCGCCGACCAGATCAATTCCCTGTGTGACAAATGGGAAATATAAGTGCATCCATAGGAAGTATTTCTGACTGCTTGCAGGCAGGAAATACTTCCTATGAGAGGCATAAACAACCCTGAGTATGCAGGAAGAGAGTCCGGAATACGAAGGGGTGTACGATTTCGAGAGTGCGAAGCACGGAGAAATCGGTTATATAACATAATAAGATTCTCCATCAGCTTCTGCGTGACTGCTTGCAGTCAAGGCTTTTGGCTGATGAGAGAATCAAACTGATATGAGTAAGCAAGGCGGTAGCCTGGAATACGAATATCAGAGCGATTTCGAGAGTGCGAAGCACGGAGAAATCGGTTATATATTAGAAGATAGAATAAGGAGACACCATGAGTTTAGCGGATCATATTTTTATCGATATGTGTAATGACATTCTGACCAACGGTACCAGCACGGAGGGCGAGAAAGTGCGTCCCCATTGGCCGGACGGCACCCCTGCCTACACTATTAAGAAATTCGGAGTAGTGAACCGGTACGACCTGTCGAAGGAGTTCCCGATCCTGACCTTGCGCCGGACAGCAATAAAATCAGCCACGGATGAGATGCTGTGGATCTGGCAGCGCAAGTCCAACAACATTCATGACTTAAAAAGCCATGTCTGGGATGAATGGGCGGATGCGGATGGTTCCATCGGTAAGGCCTACGGTTACCAGATGGGTGTGAAACATCAGTATAAAGAGGGCATGATGGATCAGGTGGATCGTGTGATCTACGATCTGAAGAACAATCCCTTCAGCCGCCGCATCATGACCAATATTTACGTGCATCAGGACTTGCATGAGATGAATCTGTATCCCTGTGCCTACAGCATGACCTTTAATGTGACTCAGAAAAAGGGAGAGGACAGGCTGACCCTGAATGCCATTCTGAATCAGCGTTCCCAGGACGTGCTGGCAGCCAACAACTGGAATGTGGTACAGTATGCGGTGTTGGTGCATATGCTGGCACAGGTCTGCGATATGAACGTGGGTGAGCTGGTGCATGTCATTGCGGATGCCCATATCTATGACCGACATGTGGATGCCATTAAGGAACTGATAAGCAGAGAGCCTTTCCCGGCACCGAAGTTCTGGCTGAACCCGGAGATTAAGGATTTTTACCAGTTTACACCGGATGACGTGAAGCTGGAGGGTTACCAGACAGGGGAGCAGATCAGGGATATTCCGATTGCAATCTGACATGAGTAAGTAGGGCGGTAGCCCGGAATACGAATATCAGTACGGTTTCGTGAGTGCGAAGCACGGAGAAACCGGTTATTATCATAGAAACAAACAGAAACGAGGTACACCATGAATTTAATTGTAGCAGTAGACAACAACTGGGCCATCGGCAGCAAGAACGAACTGCTGATCCGCATCCCCAACGATCACAAGCATTTCCGCGAAGAGACGACAGGTAAGGTAGTGGTTCTGGGACGCAAGACTTTGGAGACTTTCCCACAGGGCATGCCTTTAAAGAACCGCATCAACATTATTTTGTCCAAAGATCCGAATTATCAGGTCAAGGATGCGATCGTGGTACACTCTATTGAAGAATTGCTGGAAGAACTGAAGAAATATGACGAAGAGAATATCTATATCATCGGCGGAGAGAGTATTTACCGCCAGATGCTGCCTTACTGTGACGTGGCCCATGTGACGAAGATCGATCATGCCTACGAGGCGGATGCCTATTTCCCGGATCTGGACAGTGATCCCGAGTGGGAGATCACCGCGGACAGCGATGAGCAGGTCTATTTTGACATTACTTACCAGTTCTTGAAATATGAGCGGAAAAAGTCTTAAATGCAATGACAGATATGTAGTGATTTTAATCTGAAAAAACTGTGAAAAGAAGAAAAACGACACATTTTCACTGAAAAAGTCACTGGAAAGCATAAATGTGTATATTGACTTTTATTACAAATGGTATAATAATGAAAATCAATAAATTCTGTTAAGAGAAATCAACAGGCAGAGTGGTAAACCGAGGAAAGAAGGAATACAAAAATGGAAAAGAAGAACATTGACTGGGGTAACATCGGTTTCGGTTATATCCCTACGGATTACAGATATGTGTCCAATTACAAGGACGGCAAATGGGATGACGGTCAGCTGACCCAGGATCCCAACATCGTATTAAATGAGTGTGCAGGTGTATTGCAGTATGCACAGACCGTATTCGAGGGCCTGAAGGCCTACACCACAGAAGACGGACATATCGTAACCTTCCGTCCTGACTTAAACGGTGAACGTCTGGAGTCTTCCGCAGCAAGACTGGAGATGCCCATTTTCCCCAAGGAGCGTTTCGTGGAAGCTGTTACCGAGACGGTTAAGGCCAACGATGCTTTCGTACCTCCTTACGGCAGCGGTGCAACTCTGTACATCCGTCCTTATATGTTCGGCAGCAACCCTGTCATCGGTGTAAAGCCTGCGGATGAGTATCAGTTCCGTATTCTGTGCACCCCTGTAGGACCTTATTTCAAGGGCGGCGTTAAGCCTCTGACCATCCGTGTCACCGACTTTGACCGTGCGGCACCTCACGGAACCGGTCACATCAAGGCTGGCCTGAACTATGCTATGAGCTTACATGCAATCGTATCCGCTCACAAGGAAGGCTACGATGAGAATATGTATCTGGATGCTGCTACCCGTACCAAGGTAGAGGAGACCGGCGGTGCGAACTTCCTGTTCGTTACCAAGGACAACAAGGTCGTAACTCCCAAGTCCGACAGTATCCTTCCGTCCATCACCCGTCGTTCTCTGGTATATGTTGCCAAGGAATACCTGGGACTGGAAGTAGAAGAGAGAGAAGTATACCTGGATGAAGTAAAAGACTTCGCAGAGGCTGGTCTGTGCGGTACCGCAGCAGTGATCTCCCCTGTAGGCAAGATCGTTGACCACGGCAAAGAAATCTGCCTGCCCAGCGGCATGACCGAGATGGGACCTGTCACCAAGAAACTGTATGAGACTCTGACCGGTATCCAGATGGGCAGGATCGAAGCTCCTAAGGGCTGGATCCATGTAATCGAGTAATCTGGTATCAAAATTGAATAATATTAAAAATGCGTGTGGAGAATATCCGCACGCATTTTTTGTCTGTAGAATTCTTAGATTTTTCTGAACTTCCAAGAAATCGTGGCACAGAAGAAAAAAATAGGGTATAATCAGAATTTAGAGACTTTGAGAAAGTAGGAAATGTTATGTTTTTTAAAAATAGATGTCATATCACCGCGGTATTGGTGGCGGGAGTGCTGGGAATAAGTATGGTGACGGGACTGACCGCCTGCGGCAGCAGTGACGGCACAAAAGTGGTATTTACCACAGGATTTGGGAAAAATGAGGTATTTCGGATCGGGGACGAGTCCTGCTCTAAGGCGGAGATCATGATCTACCTGACCACGACCCAGAATCAATATGAGAATGTCTACGGGACGGAGATCTGGAATACTTCCCTGAACGGAGTGACTCTGGAGGATAATGTCAAGGAGACAGTGCTGGCAAGAATTGCTCAGATCAAGACCATGTACCTGCTGGCAAAAGAGAAAGAGGTCACGTTGGATGAAGCCGAGGAGGCAAAGGTCGTCCAGGCGGCACAGGAGTATTATTCTTCCTTAAATGATACGGAGATCGAGGCTATGGGTGCCACGGAGGAGATTGTGGAGAATCTGTATCGGGAATATGCCATGGCAGACAAGGTCTATCAGTTGATTATACAGGACATCAATCCGGAGATCAGTGATGACGAGGCCCGCAAAATTACGGTGCAGCAGATCTTTTTTGCAACAGCATCCACGGATATGGACGGAAACCTGAAGCCTTATTCGGAAAGCTCCATTCAGAGTGCCTATGAGAAAGCCTGCGAGGTAAGAGACCTGGCGGTGGACGGAGAACACGATTTCACGGAACTGGCATCCAAATACAGCGACGATTCCGAGATCACCTATTCCTTTGGCAAAGGAGAAGCGGAGAGCGCTTATGAGGAAGCGGCTTTCAATTTGGCAACAGACGAGGTGAGCCAGGTTGTGAAATGTGAACGAGGCTATTACATTATCAAATGCATCAATACGCTGGATCGGGAAGAGACGGACGCTAATAAATTAAAGATTGTAGAAGAGCGGAAACGGGAAGTCTTCGGGCAGGAGTATGACAGCTTTGTGAATACACTGGTGCGTCAGCTCAATGACAAGCTGTGGGACGAGATCACGCTGATCATGGACGAACAGGTGACTACGGACAACTTTTTTGATGTGTATGCAAAGTACTTTCCGGAGGAGTAATTTCTGGTTTTTTACACGCTTTATTAAAATTTTAGAATTACGGAAATATTGATAAATACTGGATTTTTGACTGATTGTTAGCACTCATTTATAATGAGTGCTAAATTTGTCTTGACTTTTCAATTTTACAGTCCTACACTTAGAATCAGTTAGGAAACAGTCAGCCATGGCTGTGCAATTTTAGAAAAGGATGTGGTAATAATGGCAGCAAAAAACGGTAGTTTGTCAATTAACAGTGAAAACATATTTCCGATCATTAAAAAGTGGTTGTATTCCGATCACGATATTTTTTACAGAGAGTTGATCTCTAACGGCTGCGATGCCGTGACCAAGCTGAAAAAGTTGGACATGATGGGAGAATATGCCCTGCCTGAAGGCTATAAGGGACGTGTGGATGTCATCGTGGATCCTGAAAAGAAGACACTGACCTTCAAGGATAACGGTCTGGGCATGACTGACGACGAAGTGGAAGAGTACATCAACCAGATTGCATTTTCCGGCGCAACGGATTTCATTGAGAAATATAAGGACAAGAGCAATTCCGACCAGATCATCGGTCATTTTGGACTGGGCTTCTATTCTGCATTCATGGTAGCGGATGAAGTACACATTGATACCTTGTCCTACAAGGACGGCGCCAAGGCAGTGCACTGGGAGTGCGACGGCGGCACCGAGTTCTCCATGGAAGACGGAGACAAGACGGATGTCGGTACGACCATTACCCTGTTTTTAAATGAAGATTGTCTGGAGTTCTGTAATGAGTACAAGGCTCGTGAGGTCGTGAAGAAGTATTGTTCCTTCATGCCTACCGAGATCTATCTGTCCAAGGCGAACACCAAGGAGACCCAGATCATCAAGGAAGAGGAAAAGCTTCCCGATGATGAAGTCCTGGAAGAGATCGAGCCGGAGAAGAAGGAAGCGGCAGAAGGTGAAAATGCTGAAGCTGCTGAGGGAACAGAAGAGCCTAAGAAGCTGAAGATCAGAAAGCGTCCTGAATTGATCAACGAGACACAGCCTCTGTGGACCAAGCATCCCAATGAGTGCACGAAGGAAGAGTATCTGGACTTCTACCGCAAGGTATTTCAGGATTACAAGGAGCCTCTGTTCTGGATCCACCTGAATATGGATTATCCTTTTAATCTGAAAGGTATCCTGTACTTCCCGAAGATCAACATGGAGTATGAGTCCATCGAAGGTACCATCAAGCTGTACAACAATCAGGTATTTATCGCAGATAACATCAAGGAAGTCATTCCTGAGTTCCTGCTGCTGTTAAAGGGTGTCATCGACTGCCCGGATCTGCCTCTGAACGTATCCAGAAGTGCATTGCAGAATGATGGATTTGTCAAGAAGATCGCCGAGTACATTACCAAGAAGGTAGCGGACAAGCTGGCCGGTATGTGCAAGACGGATAAGGAAGAGTATGACAAATACTGGGATGACATCAGTCCCTTCATCAAGTTTGGCTGCCTGAAGGATGACAAGTTCTGTGAGAAGATGAACGATTATATCCTCTTCAAGAATCTGGACGGCAAATATCTGACTCTGCCCGAGTGTCTGGAGATCAAGCCTCAGGACGAGGAAGAGAATAAGGAAAATGCTGTAGATGAGAACGGCAACAAGGTAGAAGCTGAGGTCGTAGGGGATAAATCTGAAGATGAGGCTTCTGAGGAGAATGCCGGGGAAGAGAAGAAGGAAAAGATCATTTACTATGTAACGGATGAACAGCAGCAGAGCCAGTACATCAATATGTTCAAGGCTGCTAAGATGGATGCTGTGATCCTGACCCATAATATCGATCAGCCCTTCATCTCCCAGTTGGAGCAGAAGAATGAGGGAATCAAGTTCCAGCGTATCGATGCGGATGTGACCGATGCCCTGAAGTCCAAGACTTCCAAGAAGGCTGAAAAAGAGATGGAAGAGCAGGCAGAGAGCATCAGCAAGCTGATGAAGAAGGCTCTGAAGAACGACAAGATCACTGTCAAGGTAGAGAAGCTGAAGAACAAGAAGATCTCTTCCATGATCACGCTGTCCGAAGAGAGCAGACGTATGCAGGATATGATGAAGATGTACTCCATGCCCGGCATGGATATGAGTGCTTTCGGCGGTGAGGGCGAGACCCTGATTCTGAATGCCAACCATCCTCTGGTACAGTACATCACCGAGCACCAGGACGGCGAGAACGCAGAAATGATCTGCGAGCAGCTGTACGATCTGGCAAAGCTCCAGCATGCACCCTTGTCCGCCGACGCCATGACCAAGTTCGTGGCAAGAAGCAATGACATTATGATGCTGTTGACCAAATAAAAATGACGGATTAAAAACAAAGGGAATCACAATCTGGGAACGGTTTGTGGTTCCTTTTTTGGGCTACACGGTGGCTCGGGGACAGATGCAGACCGGTACCGGAATTAGTATTTAGTGAATGCATATCACCCGTCTGTTAATCAAGTAGATGTATGATGAAGACAAAACGGATAGAAGTTAGTCTGCTTAGTATATGGGAACATGCACATATTTTTCTGACTTTGCATATTCTGTAAGGAACATTTGTTGCCTGACCGGATCAAGACAGACAAAACGGCATAGGCAGAAAGGACCTCTGTCCATGGAAACTACTTATACAGGAACACTTCAGATCAGCGTTGTCTCCGCTCTGGGGATGACACCGATACCCGGCGCGACCGTCACTGTCTCCTATACCGGGGATCCGGATTCCCCGCTGGAGACGATGACTACTGACGAATCCGGGCAAACCCCTACGATAACACTGGATGCGCCGCCGAGAGAGCTTTCTTTATCTCCGGATATTACGGCACAGCCCTATTCGGAGTACAACATTCAGGTGACTGCAGAAGGCTTTGAACCGGTACTGGTATCTGGTTCCGAAATTCTGGCAGGCGAATTTTCCCTACAACCGATCCGCATGAATCCGCTGAATGTAACAGAGGAGGAAGAAAAAGTAGTAGTAATACCTGCACATACGCTTTTCGGAGAGTATCCTCCGAAGATTCCGGAAGAAGAAATCAAACCTATGAACGAGACCGGGGAGATCGTACTGAGCCGTGTGGTGATTCCGGAATATGTGATCGTACATGACGGTGTCCCGGAGGATCCCACTGCCCGGAATTACTGGGTGCGCTATAAGGATTACATTAAAAATGTGGCCTCCAGCGAGATTTATTCCACCTGGCCGGAGAGTGCAATTTATGCTAATATTCTGGTCATTCAATCATTTACGTTAAACCGTATATATACGGAGTGGTACAGGGGACGTGGATACGATTTTACGATAACTTCTTCTACGGCGTATGATCAAAAATGGATCTATGGCAGAAATGTGTTCGAAGAGATCGACTATCTGGTAGATTCCATTTTTACCAACTATTTGTCAAGGCCCGGTGTACGACAGCCCATTTTCACATCGTATTGTGACGGTAATCGGACTACCTGCCGGGGGCTGAGCCAGTGGGGCTCCAAGTCATTGGCGGATCAGGGATATTCCGCTATTGATATCATTCATTATTATTACGGCAATGATATGTATATCAATTCCGCAGATATTATTTCGGGAGTGCCTTCTTCCTGGCCGGGGTATGATCTGACTATCGGTTCTTCCGGGGAAAAAGTCCGTCAGCTGCAACAGCAGTTGAACCGGATCGCCAGAAATTATCCGGCGATTCCTACGTTGACACCCGACGGAATCTATGGCTCCGGTACTGCGGAGGCTGTCCGGACGTTCCAGAAGATATTTAATCTTCCTCAGACCGGAATCGTGGATTATCCTACATGGTTTGAAATCTCGGATATTTATGTGGGGGTGACACGTATTTCGGAGCCGGATGCGTAGTAAATGGGAAGTTACGCGAGCAATGAGCCGCGTAACTTCCCATTTACCATGTTGTAACAAGTGTAATTCCAACAATTTTCCCGGACAAGCATAAAATCCGCTTGACAGATAAAAATAAATAACGTATTATTGTATTAAATAAATAATACAGTAAAACAACAAGACAATGAGGGACCCGGGGAGGCATCGATAGAAACGATGCGTGACAGGTAATAAGAAACAGAAAATAAGAAACAAGAAAGGATGATAGGAATGGCGTGGGAATTGGATGCTGACAGACCCATATATGCGCAGCTGGTGGAGCGGATCCAGAAAGAGATCGTGTCCGGCAAATATCAGCCGGGAGAGAAGCTGCCGAGTGTCAGAGATCTTGCGGCCGTGGCGGCGGTGAACCCGAATACGATGCAGAAAGCTTTTGCAGAACTGGAGCGGAGCGGCCTGATCGTGACACAGCGCACCAGCGGCAGAACCGTGACGGAGGACACTGAGCTGATCGGGAATACCAGAGAACAGCTGGCAGCCGGGCATGTCCGGAATTTTATCAACAACATGCAGGAACTGGGATATCAGAGAGAGGAGATCCGGAATCTCTTCGATAAGGTACAGGCCTGACAGGGGTGCAAATTTATGATGAAAATAAAGAGAGGCGGAAATAGAAATGAATAATCTGGTAGAAATTGTAAATCTGACCAAGAAATATGGTGCCAATGTGGCTGTGAACAATCTGACCGTAAGTCTCCCCAAGGGGAAGATCATTGGCCTGTTGGGACCCAACGGCAGCGGTAAGACGACACTGATCAAAATGCTGAACGGTCTGCTGACACCGACGGAAGGCACTATTATGATCGACGGAAATTATGTAGGACCGGTGACCAAGAGCAAGGTAGCTTATCTGCCGGACCGCACGTATCTGACCATGAATCAGACAATCCGGGAGATTCTGGATTTCTTTCAGGACTTTTATACAGACTTTTCCAGGGAACGTGCGGAAGAGATGTTAAAGAGTCTGGGGATCGATCCTGCAGTGAAAATGCGGACATTGTCCAAAGGTACGAAGGAGAAGGTACAGTTGATCTTAGTGATGAGCAGGAATGCCAGCCTGTATATTTTGGATGAGCCGATTGCCGGTGTGGATCCGGCAGCGAGAGATTACATCCTGCGCACCATTATCAACAACTACAATCCGGAAGCAACGGTACTGATCTCTACCCATCTGATCGAGGATGTGGAACAGGTACTGGATGAAGTCATCTTCATGCGTTATGGTCAGCTGGTGTTATATACATCCGTTGACAATATCAGAGAAGAGAAAGGTAAGTCTGTAGATGCTTACTTCAGGGAGGTGTTCGCATGTTAGGAAAGTTAATGAAATATGAATGGAAAAATATCTGGAAAGCCGGTACACTGATGCTTCTGGGAATGCTTGTGGTCACCGTGATTGGCTGCGTGGTATTACGCATGCCGGGAGGACTGGTAACGGAGATTGCGGACGGCAATAACATGAATGCGACACAGAGCTGGTTTGTACTCTCTTCCTTTGTGGCAACACTGATCCTGTATGTGATCATGCTGCTGGCGTCTACCTGGGGAATGCTGATTTTTTTGGGCATCCGCTTTTACCGCAGTATGTATACGGATGAAGGCTATCTGTCCCACACCCTGCCGGTAACAGCTAACCAGCTGTTTTTAAGCAAGGTACTGGTCTCCGGTGTCTGGTATCTGTTCATTACGATAGGCATCGGTATTTCAGTGGTGGCACTGATCGTGTCTCTGATGACAGGCCTTTTAAATATCGGTGAACTGAGTAGTGTACTGACACAATATAATGGGAATATCTGGGAATTTCTGGCAGATGCTTTTTATGAACTTGGCAGAACATACGAAGAAGAGATGGGGATCAATCTGTTGCATTATGGGATCACGCTGCTCTTAACCTATGTGGCAGGACCGTTCATTACCATGGTCACTCTGTTCGGAGCGCTGACCATCGGACAGCTTTCCTCCAAACATAAAGGCCTGATGGGAATTCTGGCATATGCCGGCCTGACGATCCTGTCGTCCATCATCGGCAGCACCGTACAGAGCGCATTCATGTTTGGTGCCAATGTCGCAAACAGTGCCAGTGGAATCACGGTGAGCACCAATTCCGCCTATGATATTAACGTGATCACCAGTCTGCTCATTGCGGCCATCATGTACGGCGTATCTTATTACATCATGAACCGAAAATTAAACCTGGACTAACCGGGTCTACAGCTTGCCCTCAACTGGTAAATTTGGTATAATAAATCCAAATGACAACAGGGAACGGGTGAAGGTACATGCAGGAGATTATTGATAGAATTTTAGGAGGAAACTTCGATTATGAGAACGGTTCTTTGGAATTCTCCTGCGCTAAAATAGAGATTTCCCTGTCACAGGGGACAATATATGAGGGCTCTTTTCACATTCTTTCTGCGTCGGAAGGCTATGTAAAAGGATCCGTGATCTCGGACCATCTTCGGATGGAATGTATGACGGATCAGTTTACCGGCTCCGATGCAGAAATTTTTTACTGCTTCCACGGAGAAGATCTGGAGGAAGGGGATGTGATCAAGGGCTCTTTTTCCGTAGTCAGCAACAGAGGAGAATACAATCTTCCTTTTGTGGTGACGGTGGAGCATGGGATGTTGAATTCTTCCATCGGGGCTATCCGGAATCTGTTCCATTTTGCCAACCTGGCGAAGAGCAACTGGAAGGAAGCTGTGCGGCTGTTCTATGATCCGGAATTTCTGCGGCTGTTCCAGGGGAACGATGCCCATTTCTATGACAGTTACCGGATCCTGTCCACTTATGAGGGCAACGAACAAAATGTGGAGGAATTCCTGATCTGTATCAACAAAAAGCAACAGCTGGAATTCCTGACGGAAGAGAAAGAACTGGTGAAAAAACTGCCTCGCAGCGCAGATAATTACGGCGTCACGGAGAACAATCTGACCATCGTGAGGAACGGCTGGGGATATACGAATCTCCAGATCGAGTGTGAGGGTGAATTTGTCTTTACGGAAAAGGAAAACATTACAGACGATGATTTCCTGGGAAACCGTTGCCGCCTGCCGGTCTACATCGACAGCAGCCTGTGCAGACCTGGCAAAAATTTCGGTAAAGTCTACATATATAATGCTTATACTTCACTGGAAATCCCGGTCATGGTACAGCTGGGAGACGGTGTAGTGGCCCGGCATGCGGATCACAGTCATATGCAGTGCATCACCCAGATCATGAAATATTATGAAGAATCGAGACTGAAAAAGATCGGTACGGGAACCTGGCTCGCGGAGACCGGCAAACTGGTGGAGCGCATGGTGACCATGGATGAGAAGGATGTGCCGGCGAGACTGTTCCAGGCACAGCTTCTGATCACAGAGGAACGCTACAATGAAGCCGGATGGATCCTGGATCACGCGGCGGACATGTTGGAAGCCCAGGGAGCTACCGTCGGAGAACAGTGGGCTTACTATCTGTATCTGACCACACTGATCCACAGGGATCCCCAGTATACACTGCAAATGGCGGAGCAGGTGGAACAGATCTACCGCTATGACAGGACCCGCTGGCGTGTGGCATGGCTGCTGTTGTATCTGTCGGAGGAATACAATCGTTCAACCTCCGGGAAATGGATGTTCTTAGAAAAACAGTACCAGTACGGCTGCACCAGTCCGGTGATCTACCTGGAAGCACTGGCCCTTTTGAACGGCAATCCGGCGCTGCTACGTAAATTGAACAGTTTTGAACTGCAGGTGTTGAACTTCGGTGTCCGTCAGGATGCGGTAAACGACAGCCTGATCGAACAGCTGTTGTATCTGTCCGGAAGAGTCAGAGAGTATTCTCCGCTACTGGGCAGAATTTTACGAAGACTGTATGAGAAAAAGAAGGATGTGCGGATCCTGCAGGAGGTGTGCAGCCTTCTGATCAAGGGAAGTAAGACGGGACCGGATGCCTTCACGTGGTATCAGATGGGTGTGGAAAGCCATCTGAGGATCACGAATCTCTATGAATATTATATGGCGTCGGTAGATCTGGATGCTGTGCTGGAGCTTCCGAAAGTGATTCTGATGTATTTTTCTTTCCAGAGCAATCTGGATTATGAACATAGTGCGTTCCTGTATGCGTATCTGTTAAAACACCGGAAAGATTATGAGGAACTGTACGAACATTACGAGCCGAGAATGGAGCGGTTCGTCATTGACCAGATCCAGAAGCAGCATATTAACAGACATCTGGCAATACTGTATCAGGAATTCCTGTCTCCGGCCATTGTAACGGAAGCTATGGCGAAGCCTCTGTCCCGTCTGTTGTTTGCCCATATGGTAAGAGTGGATGACAGCAGAATGCGTAAGGTGATTGTCAGCCAGCCGGGGAATCTGATACTGTCCGAGACGCCTCTGCAAAACGGCACGGCCTGGGTGGCAGTCTACGGGAATGATTATACCATTGCTTTTGAGGATGCATATGGTAACAGGTTCCTTAAAAATGTGGAATATACCCTGGAAAAACTGCTGGTACCGGGGAAATATCTCAGACTTCTGGAACATTATGTGCCGGATACGGCAGAACTGGATCTGTATTTCATGGAGAACGGCAGAACAGAAGAGACCAAATCTTCCACAAAGCTGATGCGGATGGCAAGACTGGTGGAAAGCGATGCCGTGGAGCCGAAGCTGCGCAGTGAGATTGCGGTACAGCTGGTACAGGCCTATTTCGATGCGGATAATTTGCAGGCACTGGATGAATACCTGCAGGAGCTGCAGGGGGACGGCTTTACGGAGGAACAGCGGGAACTGATCCTGCGTTTTCTGGTGTTGCGGGGAAATTATGAGAAGGCATATGCCTGGATCGAAGCATATACCCCTTATTTTGTGGAGGCCAAGATTCTGTTGCGGCTTACGGACGGTGTGATCACGCAGTCGGTCCATGAGGGAGAGGCAGTCCTGTATGCGGCGGCATTGACGGTGTTCCGCAAGGGAAAATACAACGGTGGAATTTTAGAGTATCTGGTGCGTTATGCCACCGGTACCACGAAGGAATTGCGTGACATCTGGAAAGCGGCAAGATCCTTTGAGATAGACTGCTACAGCTTAAGTGAAAAGATATTGCTGCAGATGCTGTTCTCCGGGGCATTTGTGGGAGAGCGGATGGATATTTTTCGTTATTATGTATCCCAGGGAGCCAGACAGGAGATCGAGGAAGCTGTGCTTGTACAGAGCTCTTATGATTATTTCTGCCGGGAGAAGATCACGGAGGAATATGTATTCCGGGAGATCCGTAACTGCTATCTGCGGGGAGAAGAGACCCAGCGGATCTGCAAGCTGGCTTATCTGAAATTCTATGCGGAGAATAAGGACAAGCTGGAGCGGGAAGATGAAACTCTGGTCCGGAATTTCCTGGAGGAAATGATGAAGGACCACATTCATCTGAACTTTTTCAGGGAATATCAGGACTGCCTGCCACAGCTGCAGGAGATGAAGGACAAGACTATCGTGGAGTATCACACAAGAGGCGGCGTCCGTGCAAGGATTCATTATGTGATGATGCATGAGAACGGGCAGGCGGAGGATTACCTGTCGGAATATATGCAGGAAGTATACAGCGGTGTATTTTTCAAGGAATTCGTACTGTTTTTCGGGGAGAATCTTCAATATTACATTATGGAAGAATCAGAGAACGAAGAACAGCTGACGGAGAGCGGAAGCCTGCAGAAGAGCGATATTATGAATGAAAGTCCGGACAGCAAATACGAGATCATCAATGATATGATGATCAGCATGACACTGCAGGACGATACGACACTGGATCATCTGATCGAGGAATATTACCGCAGGGAATATCTGGATCACAGATTGTTCACATTGCAGTAAAGATAAAAAAAGACAGCAGGAGAGGAGGCGGAAGAACATGCGACTGCCGGGAAGTGATAAAGTTATAGTGGGTTATGACCTGGGGAAGGATTATGCGCAGATCAGCTGCTATGTCACAGGCAAGGAAGAAGAGATCACCACATTGTCTTCCGTTGCAGGCTCACAGGTCTATACGATTCCCCTGGTCCTGAGCAAGAGACAGGGAGTCAACCAGTGGTTCTATGGAAGTGAAGCCCTCCGGCATGCGGAGGAAGAAGAGGGAATCCTGGTGGAGCATCTTCTGAAGCTGGCAAAAGATGGGGAACCGGTGCAGATCGATGGAACGACTCTGGATCCGGTGGCACTACTGACTCTTTTTCTCAAGCGTAGTCTGGGAATGCTGTCCCAGATGACTTCCACAGAGCGGATCGGGGCCCTGATGATCACCTGCGAGGAACTGGATGCAGGAATGCTGGAGGTGCTGACGCAGGCAGTGGAGGCATTACACCTGAAGACGGATGCTGTCTGTTTTCAGAGCCATCGGGAGAGCTTTTATTATTACAATCTGTATCAGCCGGAAAATCTGTGGAAGCAGGGGAGCGTGCTGTGCGAGTATAGGGACAGTTCCATCCAGACTTATTATATGGAATGCAACCGCCATACGACGCCGGTGGTAACGTACATCGAAGAGCGGGAATTCCCTTTTCCGGTGGAAAAATCGGATGAAAAGTTCCTGGAGATCGCCACACAGCTATGCGAGAACCGGATGGTGTCCTCGGTATATCTGATCGGGGAAGAGTTTTCTCAAGAATGGATGAAAGAATCGCTACGCTATCTGTGCCGTGGACGGAGAGTCTTTCAGGGGAACAACCTGTTCAGCAAGGGTGCCTGCTACAGCATGATGGAGCGACTGCATCCCAGTGAAAACGGACAAAATCATGTCTATCTGGGACAGGATAAATTGAAATCCAATATCGGTATGAAAGTGCGCAGACAGGGAGAGGAATCCTATCAGGCACTGTTAGACGCCGGAATCAACTGGTACGAGGCGCAGAATACCATGGAGTTTTACCTGCTGGAAGGAAGAGCGGTGGAGATCCTGATCACGTCCCTGACGGGAAAGGGAAGCCGGATCGCCAGAATCGTGCCGGAAGAATTGCAGGAAGGAATCACCAGACTGCGGATTCAGGTGGAGATGAAGGATGAAATACATCTGCAGGTGGAACTGGAGGATCTTGGTTTTGGCAGCTTCCGAACAGCTACGCATCATATCTGGAAGGAAGAAATAGAGTTGTAGATCTGCCCGGGGCAGAGAAAATGAGGATGAAAAATGAAGGCAAGTCTGTGTGTAGGAGAATATTGCGAGAATGCCTATAATGTGGAAGGCCTGGATATCCGGGTCTATAGTATGGAAGAGTTGTGCTATTGCCTAAAGGAGAATGCATTCCTGTTAGACCTGTCCATCATGAACGATAAGCTGGTGGACTGGATCGGAGAAGAATGTAAAGTGTGGGAACTGGCAAAACAGCTCTACCCCATGGTACATAAGCAGGGATCTTTAAGTGTGTTCGTGGTGACGATCCTGCAATATGTGGGGATGTACGATCCGGAAGAAATCCTGCAGGTGGAGCAGGTACTGAAGCAGGGAGCAGGACTCAGCAATCTGGAGAAACGCAAGAGCCAGATCGACTATATGGTGGAAAAAAGAAAATATGCGGCAGCCATCCGTGGATATGATATGCTACTGGAGACCTGGAACCATCTGGAACAGGAAGGAAAGGAACTTCCGGCGGGAAAAGTCCGGGCGGCGATCCTGCACAATAAGGGTGTGGCGCTGACAGGGTTGATGTTTTATGACAAGGCGGCATATTACTTTAACGAAGCCTGGAAGACCGATCCGGACAGAGAACACCTGGATGCTTATCTGGCGGCAAAGAGAATGGAACTGACGGAGGATGCCTATGTGGCATTTGCAGCGCAGAATCCGGAAAATTATACGGAGTCCCTGGAACTGGAAAAGCGGATCGAGCAATTTGAACGGGAATGGGAACAGCAGCCGGAGTACCGACAGCTACGGCTGCGTGGTGACTGGCGGGTGAACGACAGGGTGAAATACGATGCGGAAAATGAGAGACTGACTCAGGCACTGAAAAACAGTTACCGGACAAGTGTCAGCGTATAGAGAAGACAGCAGGAGAGAATTATGGCGTGGTGGAACCGTTTATTTAAGAAAAAAGAACCGATACAGCAGGAAGAGGACTGGGAACAGCTGGTCTATACCCGCAACGGTGTGAATTTTGATGAGGAAGACCAGAGAAAACGTTACATTGTAAATTGCCTGGAGCAGATCGCAGAGGCTTCCAAGGAGATCGACCTCCTGACGGGAGAGTATACGCTGGTGACTTCTTATCTGACGGATACGGATGAGATTGAGGCCCTGCCAGCAGAGCAGAGAGAAGAGGTCAACCGGGTGGCCGGCAAGCTGGCCGGGCTGGAACAGGAACGCAGCAGATACCGGGAAAAGAAGAACCGTATGCGGGATGCGGACTTCTATGCGATCCGCAAAAGAGAGAACGAGATTGAAGAAGGCATTCAGAAGATTCGGGACGGCGAGAAATACGGCAATCTGATAAGGCAGGATCTGCACAGACTGGACGGAGAACGACATGCCTATGAATACCGGAGAAATGAGCTGGAGAATCTGATGAACAACCAACGGGGCATGGCTGTCATTTTCCTTACGGCATTGATCGTCTGTGTGATCATGCTGGTGATCCTGCAGTATGCTTTTGAAATGGATGTCTATGTGGGACTTTTTCTGGCAGTAGGTGCAGGAGCTGTAGCCATCTCCTATGTCTGCATCCGGTACATGGATGCAGGACGGGAACTGCAGCGGGTGGAGAAGACCATCAACAAGATCATCCAGCTGCAGAATAAAGTCAAGATCCGCTATGTGAACAACTGTCAGCTGATGGAATATCTGTATCTGAAGTACAATACGGACAGTGCAGCAAAGCTGGAAAAACAGTGGAAAATGTATCAGGACGAAAAGGAAGAGCGGAAGCAGTTCGCAGAGGCGGAAGCTAAGATCGAGTACTACCAGAAGCAGCTGGTACAGCAGCTGGCCGGTTACCGTGTGCAGATGCCGGAGCGCTGGATCAGCCAGACAGCTGCGCTTTTGGACAAGCGGGAAATGGTGGAGATCCGTCACGAACTGATCCAGAGAAGACAGGTGCTCCGTAAACAGATGGACTACAATCAGGAAGTAGCGGAGAGTGCAAGAAACGAAGTAAAAGACATCGCAGCCACCTATCCGAAATATGCCCAGGAGATCCTGGCCATGGTGGAGCGGTACGACCGATAAAGAATTGACAAGACACCTCTCGTTGTGTTACTATGACACCGTGTTAGCAATTTACCATGCTAAAGTATACGACGCGGCCAACAGTGAGTGGCAGAACGGGAGGATGTATTATGAAAAGAGTATTAGTGGCATTACTGGCAATCAGCATGGCAGCAGGTGCTCTTACCGGCTGTGGTTCTAAAGGATCTGAGAAAACATTTACCGTAGGTTTCGATGCGGAATTTCCCCCTTACGGATATCGTGATGACAGTGGAGAATATGTAGGCTTTGACCTGGATCTGGCAGCAGAAGTATGCAAGAGACAGGGCTGGGAGCTGGTAAAGCAGCCTATCGACTGGGATGCCAAGGATATGGAGCTTTCTTCCGGAGCCATTGACTGTATCTGGAACGGTTTCACCATGAACGGCAGAGAAGATGCCTACACCTGGACAGAGCCCTATATCGACAACAGTCAGGTATTCGTCGTAGCGTCTGCTTCCGGTGTACAGAACAAGGAAGAACTGGCAGGCAAGGTGGTAGCAGTACAGAAGGATTCCTCTGCGCTGGCTGCTCTGAACGATGAAGAAAATGCAGACAACATTGCACTGCGTGATTCCTTCTCCCAGCTGATCGAATATGCGGACTACAATACCGCTTTCATGGATCTGGAGCAGGGTGCGGTAGATGCCGTAGCTATTGATATCGGTGTGGCACAGTATCAGATTGCGCAGAGAGAAGAAGGAAAATTCGTTATGCTGCAGGGCGAGGACAACAAGCTGGCTGTAGAGCAGTATGCAGTAGGTTTCCTGAAGGGTAATGATGAACTGAGAGATACCGTACAGAAGACACTGGACGAAATGGCAGCGGATGGTACCTTCGCACAGATCGCTGAAAAATGGGGACTGACCGACAGCGTATGTCTCGGTAAATAATCAACTAAGGATAGTTAAGGAGTAGAATTCATGAGTTTGCTGACCATGAGTGCCCAACTGGCAGAGGGCTTTCTGATAACGGTGGAAATATTTGTACTGACCCTTTTGTTTTCCCTTCCTCTGGGGCTGATCGTAGCCTTCGGAAGAATGTCAGGATGTAAGGTGATCCGCATTATCTCCAAAATATACATATCCATCATGAGAGGAACCCCTCTGATGTTACAGATCATCGTGGTGTATTTTGCCCCCTTTTATGTATTCCGCATGCAGGTGGGAACGGGGTATCGTTTCCCGGCGGTGATACTGGCATTCGTGATCAATTATGCGGCATATTTTGCAGAGATCTACCGTGCGGGCATTGAGTCCATACCGGTGGGGCAGTATGAGGCTGCGGAGGTGCTGGGCTACAGCAAGGCACAGACTTTCGTGAAGATCATTCTGCCGCAGGTGGTGAAGCGGGTTCTCCCGCCAGTGACCAATGAGACCATTACGCTGGTCAAAGATACCTCCATGGCATTTACCATTTCCATTGCGGAAATGTTCACGGTGGCAAAGCAGATCGGAGCGGCACAGACCAGTGTGCTTCCCCTGTTGGCAGCAGGTGTGTTCTATTATATCTTCAATCTCGTGGTGGCTTCTTTCATGGAGTATCTGGAGAAGAAGACATCTTATTACAGATAGGAGCAGTGCGGAAATATGGTCCTTTTGGAAATGAATCATGTGAAAAAAAGTTTTGACGGCAACGGGGTGCTGAAGGATATATCCCTGAAGGTTAACGAAGGAGAAGTTGTCTCCATCATCGGCCCCTCCGGTTCCGGCAAATCCACATTGCTTCGCTGTGCAACGCTTCTGGAGAAAATGGACGGTGGCGAG
This sequence comes from Waltera sp., assembly GCF_046969025.1. Taxonomy (NCBI): domain Bacteria; kingdom Bacillati; phylum Bacillota; class Clostridia; order Lachnospirales; family Lachnospiraceae; genus Waltera; species Waltera sp. The sequence continues at coordinate 99,572 of NZ_JBKVQF010000001.1, forward strand.
CTGATCTATTTAGGGCAGACGGCAGCTTCGGAGAAAACGGATAAAAACGGCAGAATACAGTGCGAATATGCGTCCAAGGCAGAATTACATAAGATCCGGAAATGTTTCGGACTGGTGTTCCAGAATTTTAACCTTTTTCCCCATTATACGGTGATGAAAAATATCATCGATGCGCCGATCCATGTGGATAAGGTAAGCCGCACAGAAGCCGTGGCGAGGGCGGAGAAGCTTTTAGCACAGTTGGGACTGTCGGATAAGGCAGATGCCTACCCTTACCAGCTGTCCGGCGGACAGCAGCAGAGAGTATCCATAGCCAGGGCACTGGCACTGCAGCCCAGGATCCTGTTCTTCGATGAGCCGACCTCGGCACTGGATCCGGAATTGACGGCAGAAGTATTAAAGGTGATCAGACAGCTGGCAAGTGAACATATGACCATGATCATCGTAACCCATGAGATGCAGTTTGCCAGAGAAGTATCCGACCGCATTATTTTCATGGAACAGGGTGTGATCGTGGAGGAAGGTTCTCCCGAAGCACTTTTTACAACGGAAAATGCCCGGGTTCGGGAATTTATCGGAAAGTTGCAGTAAAAATATATTGATTTTTTTTCGCAAATCTGTTTATCTATTAGGTGTGGGTGTATCTTGCCCACACCTGTTTCAATAAAAGACTGAAAAACATAAGAATGCGAGGACTGATGGTATGAGCGTACAGGAAATGAAACCGATCAAGGAAGGCAAAGTTCGTGAGATCTATGACAACGGAGACACCCTGATCATGGTGGCAACTGACCGTATCAGCTGCTTTGATGTGATCTTGGACAACACAGTAACAAAGAAAGGAACTGTATTGACCCAGATGTCGAAATTCTGGTTTGATATGACTGAGGATGTGATTCCCAATCATATGGTATCCGCTGATGTTAAGGATATGCCCGAATTTTTCAGACAGCCGAAATTCGACGGCAACAGCATGATGTGCAAGAAGCTGAACATGCTTCCCATCGAGTGCATCGTTCGTGGATACATTACCGGAAGCGGCTGGGAAAGCTACAAGAAGAATGGTACCGTATGCGGTATCAAGCTTCCGGAAGGTCTGAAGGAGGCAGATAAGCTTCCCGAGCCCATCTATACCCCTTCCACCAAGGCAGAGATCGGAGATCATGATGAGAATATCTCCTATGAGCAGAGTGTGGAATATCTGGAGAAGCGTTTCCCCGGCAAGGGCGCAGAATATGCGGCCAAGCTTCGTGACTATACCATCGCTATTTATAAAAAATGTGCGGATTATGCACTGACCAAAGGAATCATTATCGCAGATACCAAGTTCGAGTTCGGACTGGATGAGAACGGCAACATGGTACTGGGGGATGAAGTATTGACTCCCGACAGCTCCCGTTTCTGGCCGGTAGACGGCTACGAGCCAGGACATGGCCAGCCTTCCTTTGACAAACAGTTCGCCCGTGACTGGCTGAAAGCCAACCCTGAAAAAGGCTGGAAGCTGCCGGAGGACATCGTGGAGAAGACCATTGACAAATACCTTCAGGCTTACAAGATGCTGACAGGCAAGGATCTGTAGGGTACGGTTTTTTAGTTTTTTTTTTTTTCACGGGGCAGGCAGGAAAGGTAAGGCTTACAAGTGACGGACAACATTTATATTCAGACAGAAAATAATGACAAATTAAAGGAAGAATGTGGCGTTTTCGGCGTGTATGATTTCGACGGACACGACGTGGCATCCACGATTTATTACGGCCTTCTGGCATTGCAGCACAGAGGCCAGGAAAGCTGCGGTATTGCCGTCAGTGACACGAATGGGCCCAAGGGCAAAGTCTTAAGCAGCAAAGACATGGGACTGGTCAATGAGGCATTTACACCGGAACAGCTGGAGAAGTTAAAAGGTGACATCGGTGTGGGACATGTCCGCTATTCTACAGCGGGAGGATCCACCAGAGAGAATGCACAGCCTCTGGTACTGAATTATGTAAAGGGTACTCTGGGACTGGCCCATAACGGTAACCTGATCAATGCGCCGGAGCTTCGAAGAGAACTGGAGTATACCGGTGCTATTTTCCAGACCACCATTGATTCCGAGGTGATTGCTTATCATATTGCCAGAGAGCGTTTGAATTCCAAATCGGTAGAGGAAGCTGTGGGCAGAGCCATGACGAAGATCAAGGGAGCCTATTCCCTGGTGGTGATGTCTCCCAGAAAGCTGATCGGCGCCAGAGATCCTTATGGATTTAAGCCGTTATGCATCGGCAAGAGAGACAATGCGTATTTTCTGTCCAGCGAGACCTGCGCTCTGGATACGGTAGGTGCCGAGTTCGTCCGGGATGTGCTTCCCGGCGAGATCGTGACCATTTCCCCGGAGAAGGGAATTGAGTCCGATACCACCCATGTATTAAAGCCTGCGGAGACCGCCAGATGTATTTTTGAGTATATTTATTTCGCCAGACCCGACAGCTTTATCGACGGCGTCAGCGTATACGATTCCCGTATTCTGGCCGGAAAGTTCCTGGCTATGGATTCCCCGGTGGATGCGGATCTGGTCATCGGCGTACCGGAATCCGGCAACTGCGCAGCCATGGGATATTCCATGCAGTCGGGAATCCCTTACGGCATGGGCTTCGTGAAAAATGCCTATGTGGGCAGAACCTTCATCAAACCGAAGCAGAAGAGCAGAGAAAGCAGCGTTCAGGTCAAACTGAACCCTATCCGGGAAGCCGTGGAGGGCAAGCGTGTCATCATGATCGATGATTCCATTGTCCGCGGCACCACCTCCGACCGTATCGTAAAGATGTTACGGGAAGCCGGAGCCAAAGAGGTACATATGAGAGTCAGTTCACCGCCGTTTCTGTGGCCCTGCTATTTCGGCACAGACGTTCCGGCGAGAGACCAGCTGATCGCATATAACCGTTCCATCAAGGAGATCAGTGATCTGATCGGCACGGACAGCCTGGATTATCTGAAGATTGAGAGACTGGAAGAACTGGTGGGCGGTAATCTTGGCATCTGCAAGGGCTGCTTTACCGGAAAATACCCGATGGAACCGCCTGCGGAAGATATCCGCGGAGAATTTGACAAATAAACAATAACTATTCAGAAAACCGCAGAATAAGAAAAACTGATACGTCATGCCTGCATGTAAGTAGCAGTTTTCTTATTTGTAAGGTGACTCGAGTAGAGTCACCATCCCACACATGAACAAAATTAGCTGCGAAGCAGCGGGAAAGTATGAGAAGCATACGGTTTTGTGAATGTGAGGGATGGGTTTTGAATGGTTGCAATAAATTAGAAAATAAGAGGAGCAGACAAATGAGTACAGGTACAGACAGATATCAGAGCCCGTTATCCGAACGCTATGCAAGCAAGGAGATGCAGTATATTTTCTCCCCGGATATGAAATTCCGTACATGGAGAAAGCTGTGGATTGCACTGGCAGAGACGGAGAAAGAGCTGGGACTGTCCCAGGACGGTAAGCCCGTTATCACAGATGAGCAGATTGAGGAACTGAAGGCCCATGCTGAGGACATTAATTACGATGTGGCAAAAGAGCGTGAAAAACTGGTACGTCATGACGTTATGAGCCATGTGTATGCATACGGACAGCAGTGCCCCAAGGCAGCCGGAATCATCCATCTGGGCGCAACCTCCTGCTATGTGGGTGACAACACCGACATTATTGTGATGACCGAGGCACTGAAGCTTGTCAGAAAAAAGCTGATCAATGTTATGAAGGAACTGGCGGATTTCGCTGATAAGTATAAGGCACAGCCTACCCTGGCATTTACTCATTTTCAGCCTGCACAGCCTACAACCGTAGGCAAGAGAGCAACGCTGTGGTTACAGGAGTTCTCACTGGATCTGGAGGATCTGGATCACGTTCTGGGTACCATGAAGCTGTTAGGCTCTAAGGGAACCACCGGAACCCAGGCTTCTTTCCTGGAACTGTTCAACGGAGATCAGGAGACCATCGACAAGATCGATCCCATGATTGCAGCCAAGATGGGATTCAAGGAGTGCTATCCTGTATCCGGCCAGACTTATTCCCGCAAGGTGGATACCAGAGTAGCAAACGTGCTGGCCGGTATTGCGGCATCCGCTCATAAGATGAGCAATGACATCCGCCTGTTACAGCATCTGAAGGAAGTGGAAGAGCCCTTCGAGAAGAACCAGATCGGCTCCTCCGCCATGGCTTACAAGCGTAATCCCATGAGAAGTGAGCGTATTGCTTCCCTGTCCCGTTATGTGATGGTGGATGCGCTGAATCCCGCCATTACTTCCGCAACCCAGTGGTTCGAGAGAACGCTGGACGATTCTGCCAACAAGAGACTGTCTATTCCCGAAGGCTTTCTTGCCATCGATGGTATTCTGGATCTGTGCCTGAATGTGGTAGACGGACTGGTAGTATATCCGAAGGTAATTGAAAAGCACATGATGAGCGAGCTTCCTTTCATGGCTACCGAGAATATTATGATGGATGCCGTAAAGTTAGGCGGCAACCGTCAGGAACTGCATGAGCGTATCCGTGAGCTTTCCATGGAGGCCGGACGCAATGTGAAGGTAGAAGGAAAAGAGAATAACCTCCTGGAGCTGATCGCCGCAGATCCCGCATTCCCCATGGGACTGGAGGAACTGAAAGCATCCATGGATCCGTCCAAGTATATCGGACGTTCCAAAGAGCAGGTGGAAGCTTTCCTGAAAAATGTGATCAGCCCGATCTTAGAGGCCAACAAGGACTTACTGGGTGTAAAGGCCGAGATCAACGTATAAACGTTTTCTGCTGAAGTAATTTGTGGAAACGAAAACTATTCAGAACCTCATTCATCGGTGATCTTTTGATGTTTACATGGCTCTGAATCGTTACAGAATGATAAGAAAGCAGGAGACGAAAATGGGTGGATTTTTTGGAGTCGCAGCAAAAGAAGACTGTGTGTTTGATCTGTTCTTTGGAACGGATTATCATTCCCATCTGGGAACCAGACGTGCCGGCATGGCAGTCTACAGCAAAGAAGAAGGTTACAACAGAGCCATTCACAACATAGAGAATGCACCGTTCCGTACGAAGTTCGACAAGGATGTCAATGAGATGCACGGACATCTGGGCATCGGCTGTATTTCCGATTTTGAGCCCCAGCCGCTGATGGTGCGTTCCCATCACGGAACTTATGCTATTACCACCGTGGGCAAGATCAACAATACGGATGCCATCATCAAGGATCTGTTTGCAAAGGGACATTCTCATTTCCTGGAGATGAGCGGCGGTGACATCAATGCCACGGAGCTGGTGGCGGCCATTGTCAACCAGAAGGACAATCTGGTGGAGGGCATTCAGTACGCCCAGGAGATCATCGACGGTTCCATGACCTTACTGATCATGACACCCAAGGGAATCTATGCGGCCAGAGATAAGATGGGCCGTACTCCGGTGGCAGTAGGCAAAAAGGAGGGGGCTTATTGCGTCTCCTTTGAGAGCTTCGCTTATCTGAATCTGGGATACCAGCCCGTGAGAGAGCTGGGACCGGGAGAGATCGCCGTGGTGACACCGGAAGGTGTACGAACCCTGGTGAAGCCCGGCAAGGATATGAAGATCTGTACGTTTTTGTGGGTCTATTACGGATATCCGTCCTCATCCTATGAAGGCATCAGTGTAGAGAAGATGCGTTATCAATGCGGTGCCAAGCTGGCGGAGCGTGATAATGTAAAACCGGATATCGTAGCAGGAGTGCCGGATTCCGGTACCGCTCATGCAGTGGGATATGCCAACCGCTCGGGAATTCCTTTTTCCCGTCCGTTTATTAAGTATACCCCCACCTGGCCCAGATCCTTTATGCCGACGATCCAGACCCAGAGAAATCTGATCGCAAAGATGAAACTGATCCCGGTACATGATCTGATCCAGGATCAGAGTCTGTTGTTGATCGACGATTCTATTGTCCGCGGCACACAGTTAAGAGAGACCACGGAATTCCTGTACCAGAGCGGTGCAAAGGAAGTACATATCCGTCCGGCCTGTCCGCCTCTGTTATATGGCTGCAAGTACCTGAACTTTTCCAGATCTTCTTCCGAGATGGATCTGATCACCCGCCGTGTGATCAAGGAGATTGAGCAGGAGGGCAGAGAAATCGATCTGAAGAACTATGTGAATCCCGATACTCCGGAATACGAGGAGATGGTAGGACGGATCTGCAAACAGCTGAAGTTCACCACATTGCAGTTTCAGAGATTGGATGATATGATTGAGTCCGTGGGCATCGGCAGAGAGAAGCTGTGCACCTACTGTTGGGACGGCAGAGAATAATGCGAAAAGAACTTCTAATCACTCAGAGCATAGGTTCTTTCGTGAAGAAGTTCTAAGTTTCGCATGGCAAAACGCTACGCGTTTTGAATATAGATGTAGGTTATATAAAATATAATAAATATTGATTTTACTTATACCATAAAGTGTTGTATACTGTAAAGGTGTGAGAAAGAGAAGCAGGAGTTTCTTTGGATCACCCGGAATAAGATATTGGATGTAGATTTATCACAGAAACTGTGGTAAAGAATGGAGGAAAACATGGTAAAGGCAGTTGTAGGAGCCAACTGGGGCGACGAAGGAAAAGGAAAGATCACAGATATGCTGGCAGAGAAAGCGGACATTATCGTACGTTTTCAGGGCGGCGCGAATGCAGGACATACCATCGTGAACAATTATGGTAAATTTGCTCTGCACACCCTTCCTTCCGGTGTATTTTACAATCATACCACCAGCGTGATTGGTAACGGTGTGGCATTAAACATTCCGATCCTGATGAAAGAGATCAAGTCTATCACAGACAGAAATGTTCCCATGCCCAAGATTCTGGTGTCTGATCGTGCACAGATGGTAATGCCTTACCATATTTTATTTGATCAGTATGAAGAGGAGAGACTGGGCGGTAAGTCCTTCGGATCTACCAAGTCCGGTATCGCACCTTTCTATTCTGATAAGTATGCGAAGATCGGTTTCCAGGTAAGTGAGCTGTTTGATGAAGAACTGCTGCAGGAAAAAGTACAGCGTGTCAGTGAGATGAAGAATGTCATCTTAGAGCATCTGTATCACAAGCCCATGATCGATCCCGCAGAGCTGTTAAATACCCTGCATGAGTATCGCGATATGATCGCACCTTTTGTATGCGATGTATCCGCATTCTTAGATAAGGCACTGAAAGAGGGCAAGACCATTCTGTTAGAGGGCCAGTTAGGAACCATGAAGGATCCGGATCACGGAATTTACCCCATGGTAACTTCTTCCTCCACGTTGGCAGCTTACGGCGCCATCGGTGCAGGTATCCCTCCTTATGAGATCAAGCAGATCGTTACCGTAAGTAAGGCATATTCCTCTTCCGTAGGAGCAGGTGCTTTCGTATCTGAGATCTTCGGTGACGAAGCAGATGAATTACGTCACCGCGGCGGTGACGGTGGTGAGTTCGGTGCAACTACCGGACGTCCCAGACGTATGGGATGGTTCGACTGTGTTGCCACCAAGTACGGCTGTCGTCTGCAGGGCGCTACCGATGTGGCATTTACCGTACTGGATGCACTGGGATATCTGGATGAGATCCCTGTATGTGTAGGGTATGAGATCGACGGTGAAGTTACCACTGATTTCCCTGTTACCTACAAGCTGGAAAAGGCAAAGCCCGTACTGAAAAAGCTCCCTGGCTGGAAGTGCGATATCCGCGGTATCCGCAACTTCGATGAACTGCCGGAGAACTGCAGAAAGTATGTGGAATTCATTGAGGAGCAGATCGGATTCCCTATCACCATGGTCAGCAACGGCCCTGGAAGGGAAGATATCATCTATCGTGAGAGTCCTTTGAAGAAATAAATGCTGTCAAATGCGGAGAGATAGGATAATCTTTGATGGAAAAAACATCTGTAAAATGTGAATGAGAATGGAAAGGGCATGGTGCTGGTATGAGATCAGCCCGTGTCCTTTTTGGTATACGATGAATCCGGCAGGAATTTTGATTACACAGTATCTGGCTGAATGCAAACATTCGTAGAACGCAGTTTTGCATGGCTCTGAATAGCTACAGATTTTTACTGTGAAGGAACAAAAACCAGTGTCTGATAGTAATTTTGAGATGGAGACAGCGAGATATGATCAATAATCTGGAAGCGTATAAAGTATTTTATTATGTGGCAAAATGTGGGAGTGTGACCAAAGCGGCCGGGGAACTGTCAATTTCACAGCCGGCGGTCAGTCAGGCCATCAAGCAGCTGGAAAATACCCTGGATGCCGCCCTGTTCCACCGGGCGGCCAAGGGAGTACGGCTGACCAGTGAGGGAGAACTGTTGTATTCCTATGTGGCAAAAGGGTACGAACAGATCGAAATGGGTGTGAAGAAGGTTCACCAGATGCAGAATATGGAACTGGGAGAAGTCCGCATCGGTGCCAGCGATATGACATTGCAGTTTTATCTGCTTCCCTATCTGGAAAAGTTCCATGAACAGTACCCCGGGATCAAGGTGATCGTCACCAATGCGCCGACACCGGAGACATTGAATTATTTAAGAGAGGGACACATTGACTTCGGAATTGTCAGTACGCCGTTTCCGGAGAGACCTGATATTCAGATGATACCGGTGCGGGAGATTGAGGATGTCTTCGTGGCGGGAAGAAGATTTTTCAGCTACAAGAACCGGACGCTGGATTTTCAGAAACTGGAAAGTCTGCCTCTTATTTTCCTGGAAAAAAATACCAGCAGCCGCAGCTACATGGATGAATTTCTGGCGGGAAACGGGGTATATGTGCAGCCGGAGTTCGAACTGGCCACCAGCGATATGATCGTACAGTTTGTGAGACGAAATCTGGGTGTTGGCTGTGTGATGCGGGATTTTGCCAGAGATTATGTGGAATCCGGCTTGCTTTTCGAACTTAGATTCAATAAAATAATACCGAAGCGTCAATTCTGTGTCGTTAGGAACACGAAGATGCCTATGGCTCCGGCGGCGGAGAAACTGTTGGAGATCATGGAGCTGGACAGACAGGAAGAAGCGAAGATATAAAAGTGACGGCAAAAAGAGGATATACCGGCGGAAACGGAACTGCTTTGACTAGTAAAACGAATAGGAGAGAAGAGTTATGATACGCAATATAATTTTTGACATTGGCAATGTGTTGACAGACTATCGCTGGGAGGGATTTCTGGCGGACAAGGGATTTGATGCGGAAATGATCAAAAAAATCGCAAAGGCATCTATTATGCATCCGCTGTGGGCAGAGTATGACCGCGGTACCTGGACGGACGAGCAGGTTCTGGCTGCATTTGTAAAGGATGCACCGGAACTGGAGAAAGAACTGCATCAGGCGTTCGAGAATATCGCTGGCATGGTAACCCCCAGAGCTTACGCTATTCCCTGGTTACAGGAACTGAAAGCAAAGGGATACCATGTGTATTATCTGTCCAACTTCTCACACAAGGCAGAGACAGAATGTGCGGAAGCGTTGAATTTCCTGCCGGAGATGGAAGGTGGCATCCTGTCCTACAAGGATCAGCTGATCAAGCCCGAACCGGAGATTTACCAGCTGCTTCTGAAACGCTATGGATTAAAGGCAGATGAGAGCGTTTTCCTGGATGATACGCTGGTGAATGTGAAGGCGGCCGAAGAACAGGGTATCCACGGCATCCACTTCCTGACCAAAGAGCAGGCGGAAGAGGAACTGCGTAAGCTCGGCGTGGACTGCTAAATGGTTCGTAGCGGAGGGAGTTCTGTTTGTATTCAAAACGCCAATTTCTACGAAAAAAATACAAAAACATAAGATTTTGCTATGTAAAAAGTCTCTATTTTCGCTACACAAGCAAAATAAAGAAATTCCGTACAAAAAATCCTGATTTCGGAACTTTTTTGTACGGAATTTGTTGTTTTGGGGCTTTTTACACCAAACTAACTTGCTATTTATTTTCGTTCTCCTTTTCTTCCGGATGGAAGTCTGCGAAGGTGGAGCGGTTTGTCAGTTTTCCAAACATCCAGGTGTAGATCCAGATGAGAAGAGGGATGGCCACGGTGGCTAGCAGGCAGGTGGCGAATAGCGCGTGGCTGGCGGAGCTGTCGAAGATCGCCGCAAAAAGCGTCACGACATATAAAAGCACCAGCAGAATAATTCCAATGATCGCGAAGATCTGTTTGGAAGTCATTTTTGTTTTCTTGTTTTGTGTATTTTTATCCTGTGACATTTGTATTCCTTTCGTTATTCCCATTCATAATTCACAAAAGAGCGGAAGTGCCGGTGCGGTTCGTGGATCGCAAAAGCTGCGGGAGTGCCAGAACTGTCCGTGTGCCTCAGGGACTGCGGAACCGTCAGAGTTATTCGTGATTCTCAGAGGTCTCGGAACTGTGTTCCACATGTTCTTCGTTGGGTTCTGGAATCGTCATCAGTACCTTGATGATACGGTTCTGGTCGATACCCTGTACCTTCAAGTGAATACCGTTCTCCAGGGTAACTTCCTCACCATCCTCCGGCAGACGATCCAGACAGTCGATGATCAGACCGCCGATGGAGTCATAATCTTCACTGGTCAGATTTGTTCCAAGAACGTCGTTGATGTCATCCAGCTTCATGCTGCCTTCCACCAGATAAGTATCTTCTGACATCTTCTGGATCAGTTCTTCCTCGTCCTCATCGTATTCGTCACGGATCTCACCGACGATCTCTTCTAACAGATCCTCCAGAGTGATCATACCAACGGTAGCACCGTATTCATTTAATACGAAAGAGACATTGGTGGTTTTTTCCCGCATCTCATACATGAGATCTGCGATTTTCTTGTACTCGTAAGTATAGTAAGCATCACGCAAAATGTTTCCCACATGGAAAGCACTCTGATCCTCCGTCAGGATAAAGTCCTTGATATTGATCAGACCGATAATATTGTCCTTGTCATCCTCATAGACCGGAAGCCTGGTATACATGGAATCCCGGAAAACTGCCAGAACATCGTCATAAGTAGCATCCAGACTGACCGTTACCATATTGATGCGTGGAATCATGATATCCTTGGCGTGGGCATCGGAAAAATCGAACACATTGTAGATCAGCTTGCGTTCCTCGGATTCGATGACACCGTCCTCATGACTGACGTCCACGTAGGTTTTCAGCTCGCTTTCAGTCATGGTGCTGGCTTTTTTGTTGGGATCGATATGTAACAGCTTCATGATACCGTGGGACAGCAGATCCACAATGAAGATGACCGGCGTGAGCACCTGCATCAGAAAATAGATTACATTGCAATATGTCAGGGCCAGCTTCTCAGAATACAGTATTGCCCAGGTCTTGGGTACGATTTCGCCGCAGAGCAGCACGACAATGGTCAGAACACCGGTTGCGATACCTACAGCCAGATTGATTCGCATAGCTAATGTTGTTGCCAGGGAAGATGCAGTCAGATTGACAATATTGTTGCCGATCAGAATGGTACTGATCATTTTACTGTAATTGTCCAGGACTTTGTTGACGCGTGCAGCACGCTTGCTGCCTTCCTCTTCCAGGGTACGCATTCGTACACGATTGACCGTGGACAGTGCTGTCTCGGCAGAAGAGAAAAAGCCGGATAGAAAAATCAGAATTACGATAGAAACAAGTTGTATGACACCAGAGGTATCCAAAAAAGTTCACTCCTTCTTAAATAATAGTAGTAGGCATAAGCCCCATTTATAAGTTATTAAGCAACAATATACAATAGGACAGGAATAGTTGTCAAGTTTTCCGAATGATTTGAATATATATTTTACATAGGTAAAAAGGAGGAGCAACATGGAAAAAAGAGGCGAGAGAAAAGAAGGGGTTCCGGTGCTTGCACTGGCAAAATGTCTGCTGGCATCCTATGTGCTGACACTGTTGCTTTTATGTCTGTTGGCACTTTTATTGTATAAATTGCATCTGACGGAAGGAATGGTGACCATTGCAATCTCGGCTATTTATGTCGTAACTACCTTTATGGCGGGATTTTTGGCAGGAAAAAAGATGGAGACGCAGAAGTTTCTTTGGGGAGCACTGCTAGGGGCAGCATATTTCGTGATACTGGCGGTGGTATCCGTATTGATCAAAACGCCGGAAACTGCATTGGGCAATTCCTTCTGGACCACAATGGTATTGTGTGTGGCCGGGGGGACACTGGGCGGAATGTTAGGGTAAAATACAGAAATGGACAGGAATTTAACGGTTTTTGAGAAAAAAAGCTTTTACAAATGCCAAATACATGATATAATGAGCAAAAATGAGTTGCGTGTCTGTATGTTTATATACACGCTGGCGTCTATAGGCGCTTTGAAATCATAAGGAGGCTATTTTTAATGAAGCATATTAAGACTTTAACAACCAGAGATTTAAAGGAATCCATGAAAAAGGGCGGCTGCGGCGAGTGCCAGACTTCCTGCCAGTCTGCATGTAAGACTTCCTGCACTGTAGGAAACCAGAGTTGTGAAAAGATTAAATAATCTAAGAAAATGAGAAGAGACTAACGTAAGCAGCGATTCAGGTCGCTGCTTATTCTCTGTTAACTATTCGGAGCTGGAGATGACAGCGTATTCTTTGTCGGATGCTTGCATACGTAAGAAGATACGTCCGGCAAAATACGGCGAAGTAACCACATGAGCAAATAACATGCAGGCATGTTATTCAGGAAAGTCCGGAGGACGATTTTGCGAATGGGGTTCCGAATAGTTAATGTTAATGTATTTTAAGCAATAAGAAGTAGAAAGAAGAGGAATAGAACTGTGATACACCAGTATAAGAGCAACGGCTATAATATCGTTATGGATGTGAACAGTGGTTCTGTCCATGTGGTAGATGATATTGTGTATGATATGATCCCGCTGGTAGAGCCTCTGGTAACGGAAGGCATCAAGGATGCGGATACTATCAAGGCCGCCGTACTGAATCTTGCAAATATCCCCTATCCCCAGGAAGAGATCACCGAAGCGGTGGACGAGGTCCTGGAGCTGGAGAAGGCAGGACAGCTGTTTGCTCCCGATATTTATGAGAATTACATTTTTGATTTTAAGAAGCGCCAGACCGTAGTCAAGGCACTGTGCCTGCACATTGCCCATGACTGTAACCTTGCCTGCAGATATTGCTTTGCGGAAGAGGGTGAGTACCACGGCAGAAGAGCGCTGATGAGCTTTGAGGTCGGCAAAAAGGCACTGGATTTCCTGGTAGCCAATTCCGGCAACCGTGTGAACCTGGAAGTGGATTTCTTCGGCGGTGAACCACTGATGAACTGGGATGTGGTAAAGCAGCTGGTAGAATACGGCAGAAGCTTAGAGAAGTCCAACAATAAAAAGTTCCGTTTTACCCTGACTACCAATGGTATCTTATTAAATGATGAGATCCTGGAGTTCGTGAATAAGGAAATGGGTAATATCGTGCTGAGTATCGATGGACGTAAGGAGATCAACGACAAGATGCGTCCTTTCCGTGGCGGACAGGGCAGCTATGACATCATTGTTCCCAAGTTCCAGAAGGTAGCGGAGAGCAGAGACCAGATGAACTATTATGTGCGTGGTACGTTCACCCACAATAATCTCGATTTCTCCAAGGACGTTCTGCATCTGGCAGATCTGGGATTCAAACAGATCTCCGTGGAGCCCGTTGTGGCACAGCCTACGGATGATTATGCCATCAGAGAAGAGGATCTTCCGATCTTAAAGGAAGAATACGATAAACTGGCAGTAGAAATGATCAAGCGTAAGAAAGAGGGCAAGGCTTTCAATTTCTTCCACTTTATGATCGATCTGCAGGGCGGTCCCTGCGTAGCCAAGAGACTCTCCGGCTGCGGATCCGGTACCGAATATCTGGCGGTTACTCCCTGGGGAGACTTGTATCCCTGCCATCAGTTCGTGGGTAACGAGAAGTTCCTCATGGGCAATGTGGATACCGGTGTGGTAAGAGATGATATCCGTGACGAGTTCAAATGCTGTAATGTCTATGCAAAGGACAAGTGTAAGAAGTGTTTTGCCAAGTTCTATTGCAGCGGCGGATGTGCTGCGAACTCCTATAATTTCCATGGCAATATCAATGATGCGTATGACATCGGCTGTGAGCTGCAGAGAAAGCGTATCGAATGTGCTATCATGCTGAAGGCTGCGGAAGCAGCAGAAGCTTCAGAAGAATAGAAAGGACAAAGGAAAGATGAAAAAAAGTAAAGCAATCATCATTCTGCTCTGCGCCCTTCTGGTCCTGCTGGGTGTCGGCTATGTGGATCTGTATGGCGTAGATGCGGAAGGAACTGCCAGTGCTTCAGACATCAGTCTGGGACTGGATCTGGCCGGTGGTGTCAGTATCACTTATCAGGTGGTAGGCGATGAAGAGCCGGATGCAACGGACATGGCAGATACTATTGCCAAGCTGCAGAAGCGTGTTGAGAACTACAGTAAAGAGGCTATTGTATACCAGGAGGGTACCGATCGTATCAATATCGAGATTCCCGGTGTAACAGATGCCAACAAGATCCTGGAAGAGCTGGGACGTCCCGGTTCCCTGTATTTCATTGCAGAGACAGACAAGGACGGCAATGCGAACTACTCTATGCAGGCAGTGACCGATGCACAGGGCAATGTAAGCTATGCGTACGCTCTGAATAAGACCATCGATGAACTGAAGGCAGATGGATCCATCATGCTGGAGGGTACAGATGTCAAGACTGCTACCGCAGGCTCTATCAAGGACCAGACGATGGGCAATTCCACTTATGCGGTAGATCTGGTGATGACGGAGGAAGGCACTAAGAAGTTTGAAGAGGCTACCAGAAATGCTTACGAGAAGGGCGAGACCCTGGGTATCTACTATGATGGATCCTTTGTAAGTGTTCCTTCCGTAAAAGGTGTGTTCTCCGATGGTAATGCACAGATATCTCCTATGAACTCCTATGAAGAGGCAGAGAGCCTGGCTTCCACCATCCGTATCGGTGGACTGAAGCTGGAGCTGGAAGAGCTGCATTCCAAGGTAGTTGGTGCACAGCTGGGTGTGGAAGCCATCTCCACCAGCTTAAAAGCAGCTGTGATCGGATTTATCGTAGTGGCTGTTTTCATGATTGCAGTATATTTCCTGCCCGGATTTGCTTCTGTCATTGCACTGGGTATTTATGTGGCATTGGTAGTATTGCTGCTGAACGGCTTTGACATAACCCTGACCCTGTCCGGTATCGCAGGTATCATCCTGTCTATCGGTATGGCAGTGGATGCCAACGTTATCGTCTTTGCCCGTATCCGTGAGGAACTGGCAACAGGCAAGACTGTTAAGAGTGCTATGCAGATCGGTTATGACAAGGCACTGTCCGCTATTATCGACGGTAACGTGACTACCCTGATCGCAGCGGCAGTGCTGTGGCTGTTAGGCCCCGGTACTGTCAAAGGCTTCGCACAGACGCTGGCACTTGGTATTGTATTATCCATGTTCACTGCACTGGTAGTGACCAAGTACATTATGAAAGCTTTCTACGCACTGGGACTGAAAGATACTAAGTGGTATGGTATCGGCAAGGAGCACAAGCCGATCAACTTCCTCGGCAAGAAGGGTATTTTCTTTGGACTGTCTCTGGCAGTGATCCTGGTTGGATTCATTACCATGGGAGTATATAAAGTAAACAGTGGTGATGCACTGAACTACAGTCTGGAGTTCAAGGGCGGTACCGCAACTACTGTTACATTCAACGAAAGCTATACCCTGGATGAGATCAATAGCCAGATGGTTCCTCTGATCGAGAGCACCACCGGCAGTGCAGTACAGATCCAGACCGTGCAGGGTTCCAATGAAGTTATCTTCAAGACCAACTCTCTGGATGTGGATCAGAGACAGGCTCTGAATCAGGTATTTGTGGATAACTTCGGCGTAGATGAGTCTCTGATTACTTCCGAGACCATCAGCTCCACCATCAGTAATGAAATGAAGTCCGATACGATCCTGGCGGTAGCAGTAGCAATCATCTGCATGCTGATCTATATCCGCTTCCGTTTCAGCGATATCCGTTTCGGTGTCAGCAGTATTGCCTGCCTGCTCCATGACGTGCTGGTAGTGATCACCTTCTACGCACTGGCGAGAGTATCCGTCAGCAATACTTTTATCGCGTGTCTGCTGACCATCGTAGGTTACTCCATCAACGCCACCATCGTAGTATTCGACCGTGTACGTGAGAATATGGCAGTCATGACGAAGAAGGATGACCTGCAGGAGGTTGTAAACCGCAGTATTACGCAGACATTATCCAGAAGCTTATTTACCTCCCTTACCACCTTGGTAATGGTAGGTGCTCTGTACATCTGGGGTGTGACCAGTATCCGTGATTTTGCATTGCCTTTGATGGTAGGTATCATCTGCGGTGCTTATTCCTCCGTATGCGTGGCAGGTGCTCTGTGGTATGTACTGAGAAAGAAATTCGCGCCGAAGGCAAAATAAGATTTCACATAGTAGAATGGAATCAAAAAAGGAGTCGGAATGAAATGTTCCGGCTCCTTTTAAAGTTAAGTTATGGTTATACATTCTGCTGCAAACTGGCAAGTTCCTTTTTCAGAGATTCAATCTCTGCGTCTTTCGCGGCATTCTCGGCAGTCAGAGTATCAATCTTCTTCAGCAGATACTGTTCCTGGAGTTCAGCATCCATTCGTGCCTGGCAGCGTTGTCTGACCATGTCATCCGCATTCAGATTATATAAAGTCTTTGTCGCTTCCATCAGGTATTCATCATTTTTAGCAGTCATAAGAATTTCCTCCCATGAAATAGACCGGAATAAAGCAGCCCATTTATCAATGCCATATGCTTTGTCAGCGTCAGTAGCCAATTCTATATGCTTTAAGTCTACCACAGAAAGTGTGAGTTTGTCACTATATTCAAAATGATCCTTAAGATTCAGTAATCGATATGTAGCATAGAACTCAGGGTGTTCCGGAAACAGGGTGTAGTCTAAAAAACCAATGTGAATTACAGGTTTTAATTCAGAATAATTTTGTCCTTTATTTAGTTGATCAAAGTTACGGCACAGATAACTCAGGGAACGTTCCGGCCAGTTGTATAGGTTATTCACCTGCATTTCCAAATTTATGAGAGTATTATTGTTCAACAAGACATTGGTATCGAGAACAAAATCTTTGTCTTCAATAGTTGCACCTAAAGTGATTGGATTGGTAATGGTGACGGACTTAATTGCGGATGGTGGCAGATGGAGCAGAGAACTGATGAGACCGATCAGAGCCTTTTGACTTAGCTGCAGGGCAGCGCGGAACATATAGTCATTGCGGAAACCGTAGTCAATAGGACCGGTAAGGTTCATGGAAAATACTTGTTTGTGTTTCATAGGCAGAATCCTCCTTAGTGTCATTAAAAGTTGCTTGAAAAATGGCGAAACGCCGGATGTAAGAAATTTAAAATAGAAATTGAATTGACTATAGCATAAAAAGAGAAGATGCACAAGAATTTTTATGGTACAATGTAATGAGTCTCAGGGAAAAACAATCGGCTGTGAAGCAGAATGTAGAGTGCGAAAGCACGAATACGTGAGCAAAATTATGAAAGTGGGAAAAGTATGGAAAAATGGTATGTAGCCGCAAAAAAGGCAGATTTTGATAAATGGGCGAAGGAATTTCATATCAGTCCGGTGACGGCGAGAATCCTAAGAAACCGGGATCTGACGGAAGAGAGTGAGATACAGAAGTTCCTCTACGGGAAACTGGAAGATTGTTATTCTCCCTGGCTGTTAAAGGATATGGATAAGGCAGTGGAGGAAATTCTAAAAGCGGTAAGGGAAGGGCTGCATATCCGGGTCATCGGGGATTATGATGTGGATGGAATCTGTTCTTCCTATATTCTGACCAAAGGTTTTCAGATGCTGGGGGCTCAGGTGGACACGGCTATTCCCCACAGAATCCATGACGGCTATGGATTGAACGAGCATCTGATCGAAGAGGCCAAAAGAGAAGGTGTCGGTATGATCGTGACCTGCGATAACGGAATTGCAGCGGCACCCCAGATCGCAATGGCAAATTCTCTGGGCATGCGGGTGATCGTTACGGATCATCATGAAGTTCCATATATAGAAGAAAACGGAGAGCGGAAGGAACAGCTGCCTCCGGCGCTGGCAGTGGTGGATCCCAAGAGAGCAGACGATACGTATCCTTTTTCCGGCATTTGTGGTGGCGTGGTAGCACTGAAACTGATCCAGGCGATCACGGAAAAGACAGGAAATCCGGGACTTGTAAATATTCAGGAGGAGTTACTGGAATTTGCGGCACTGTCTACCGTATGCGATGTTATGGAGTTAAAAGATGAGAATCGCATTCTGGTGAAGGAAGGGTTGAAGCGTATCCAGAAGGGATATAACGAAGGCTTGAAGGCGCTGATGGAAGTGAATGATATTGCGCCAGATCGGCTGAGCGCCTATCATCTGGGATTTGTGCTGGGACCCTGCCTGAATGCCACGGGAAGACTGGATACTGCCAAACGGGCATTGGAACTGCTGCAGAGCTTTACCAGGGCGGATGCCATGACCGCGGCGAGAGAGCTGAAAGACCTGAATGAGAGCCGCAAGAACCTGACAGTACAGGGAATTCAGAGAGCGGATGAGTATATTCAGGAACATCATATGGCAGAAGATAAAGTTATGGTGATCTATCTGCCGGAGGTACATGAGAGCATTGCCGGTATTATTGCCGGAAAAGTCAGAGAAAAATACCATCATCCGGTCTTCATTCTGACCAAGGGAGAAGATGGAGTTAAGGGTTCCGGACGATCCATAGAAGCCTATCACATGTATGATGCCATGACGCAGGTAAAAGAGTATTTTACCAAGTACGGCGGTCATAAGCTGGCAGCAGGCCTTTCCATGCGAGAAGAGGATATTGAACCGCTGAGAGCTGCTTTGAATAAAAAATGCACTTTGACGGAGGATGATTTTATTCCGAAAGTACATATCGATGTGGCAATGCCCATGGGGTATGCGGATGATGCGCTGGCGGGAGAGTTTGCCCTGTTGGAGCCTTTCGGCACCGGGAATCCACGTCCTTTGTTTGCCCAGAAGGGGCTGGTCTTTCAGGCGGGCTTTAAAATGGGTGCCAACAAGACCTGTGCCAGATTCCGGGTGAAGACACCGGAGGGTACGACACAGACGGTGGTATTTTTTGGAGATCTGGAGAAACTGGGAGCTTTCCTGGATGAAAAATATGGTGTTGGAAGTGAAGAGGCACTTTACGCCGGGAAAGGGAAATTCCCATTGTCCGTGGTATATCAGGTCAGCCAGAATACCTATAAGGGGAAAACAGAAGTACAGTTCGTCATGCAGAACTATTGTTAAATTTTTTATTTTTTGAACACAAAATGGACACATTTTCTCTGTAATATGTATTTCAGATAGTTGATGAACTCACTATCTCCCCCCCTCATAAGAAACCGAAAAGCCTTAGGTACGATGCCTGAGGCTTTTTGGTGTCCGGAGAGAAACTTACCGCAGTTTATAAAACCTCAAGACACATTTTAGAATTAAGTTAGAATTCGTACACACTCTGTACACATTTACCCTGTAATATGTATTTCAGATAGTTGATGAACTCACTATCTCCCCCCCTCATAAGAAAATCGTAAGGCCTCAGGCGCAACAGCCTGGGGCTTTACGATGTCTGGAAAAGCAAAATAGTTTCTGATAATGCTTGACACCACCCGAAAGTTATGGATTATAATATAAAAATATGGATGATGCCAGGGTCAAAAGGTCTAAGCCCACATGAGCTTGCTCATAGGTGGGTGAAAGACCTTAGGACCCGCCCCGATATGAGCATAAAAGTGGGATGATAATCCCACGATATGCGAATATTGGGTAGGATTGTGGGAGTGCGTAGCACGGAACAATCCGTAGGCATCAAAGTCGGGGGCTTTTGACCCCGACATCATATAGATAAAAATTATAAAAATATAGAAGGAATAGCAGTACAAAAATGAAAACACAGATTTACGAATGGAGACAGGCACTGAAAAATATTACCTTAAAAAATTGTGCCATAACTTTGTTGGGAAGTTTTATTCTGGCATTTGGATTATATAACGTGCACTCCATCTCCGGAGTAACGGAGGGTGGTGTGCTGGGAGCCACGTTGCTGTTGGAGCATTGGACAGGAATCTCTCCGGCGTTTACCGGAGGGATTATGAATATTTTATGTTATATCCTGGGATGGAAGCTGTTAGGCAAGGAATTTATCGCCTATTCGGCTCTGGCTACCGCAGGATTCTCAGGAACCTATAAAATCTGCGAGCAATTTCCTCATCTGTGGCCGGAACTGGCAAATATGCCCCTTCTGGCAGCACTGGTGGGAGCATTGTTCGTCGGTGTCGGTGCCGGACTGTGCGTGCGCATCGGCGGAGCCCCCAGCGGAGATGATGCCCTGGCCATGAGTATTTCCCATGCTACCGGCTGGAAGATCCAGTGGGTGTATCTGATGTCGGATCTGATCGTACTGGTAATGTCCTTAAGCTACATTCCGGTGAGACGTATCGGATATTCGTTGTTTACCGTGCTTATGTCCGGACAGCTGATCGGCCTGATCCAGAACTTCGGAAGTGCATCCAACAGTGATGCGGAGGGTCTTGCGACTTCCAAGTGTGAAATTATGGATTGATCTGGTAAATCTGAATTTCTCCGTTGTCAAAGATACAGGGCCAGGCGGAGCGGAAGTAGTTTTCATCGACAGCGTAACTTGCCCGTTCCCAGGAAGAGACTTCAATATAATCGATGTCGTAAGTACGGATCAGATCAGCAGAAACAGCGGGAGTCTCATAAATTGTCCGGAAATCTTCGTGATATTCTGTGTGATAGAGACCGTGCATTGCCAAAAAGGTTCCCGCCCCGTTTAACACATTGCGCCCTGCAAGGGCGGCAATTTCATTTACATGCCTGTTGTTGGTAAGAAAACGGGATGTGGGAGAGGTATTTTGCTCGACGAATGCTGCAGCTTCCACCTGTGCGGAAGAATAAGCGGTATAATCGGATATTACCTCTCTGCACAGGGTCAGAACGGCAGAAAAGGTGCAAAGAAATACCATGCCGATCATGCAGAGGTATCGTGAAGAGGCTTTTTTCAGAGAACGCAGGAAATCAATTCCGTAATCGGCACTGAGGCAGCAGACAAATATATAAGTTATATATAATAGTTTATTATTGTCATATGTGTTAGGGGTGAAGGAAATGATTTCCACAACAAACCACAGGAGAAATGCCCCGGACATCACATCAAAATCTTCTTTTTTACAATGAATCATGGCAGGGACGAACCATAGCAGGATCGCACCCCAGTTTTTCAGATAAAACCACAAATAAGTATCGCCCTGATTTCCCCAGTTAAAATGCCCCAGCAAAAAGCCGGATTGCGTTGTCTGGCCAAAAGTCCATTCCAATAACTGCGGAAGTGCAAGAAGCAGAAGCACACCAAAGAAAACTCCCCAGGTGGTCAAAAACTTCTGCAGTGTATCATTGTTTGTACTTTTACCGGAAAAGCACCGGTACAGTAAGGACAGACCGTATAGCACGAGGGATGCCGCAACAAGGATGCCAAAACGAAAGAGCAGTACAGGTGCAACGGCAGCAGAACTTTCGTTCAGAATTTCCAGAAGAATCATACAGGTCACGAAACATCCGAGCAGAACGGCTCCCGGATGCTCTACCGGGGAAGTATTATGCGGCACGGACCGGTAAAGGCACAGCAACATCCAACAGGCACTTAAGATCAGGATGGCAACGAAGGAATGGGTATGGATCATAGGTAATGCCCCTGCCAGGATGCCGGCAGGGAGAAAACATTCTTTTTCCCCGTTCCGGATGGCCCGAAGCAGCAGCCAGATGGCACAGAACAGGACCGCATAGCCAAAGAGTGTTGCACGCTGTGGCAGGAGCATATCTGCGATGATATTGACCCAGCGGATATTCCGGTCGACCAGATTGGTGGGGGTAGTGTAATAGCCGGTAAAAATATCACTGAATTTATAACCGCCTTCTCTGCTCCAGTCAATGAAATATACGAAGCCAAGACCGCCGTTATAGAAAAATAAGACCCAGGCAGCCAGAGATTTGGCGCGATCATGGAACAGAACATCGGCAATGGCATAAAATCCCGTTATGACCTGGAAAAAGGCAAAATACATAGGGAGCATATAAGCATAGCGCAGGGATGCACCAAACAGGTAAATACTGGAAGAAATACTGTCGCACAGGAAAGGATAGCAGAGCTTATCCCAGGGAGAGATGGAGTAGTAAGGAGGGAAGGTCTGTTGATTGGCAATACTTGTAATGATTCCCAGGTGCATCTGCAGATCCCCATAAGTACACTGCCCCACATGAAGACCGTCGTCCTTCGGCAGGATGGTGTGGGTGGATAACAAAATACAAAACAGAACAAAGGTACCGCCTGCCAGCAGAAGAAAGGCATAATTTCTGCGCAACAGCTGCCGGTAGTCTTTGGCGGGAGCAGTCGAAGATACTGCCGCGGCAGGATGGCAAAAGACATATAGCAGGACCAGACAAATGACTACGAAAAGCAGAGCCATAATATGAGCTGTCATGGAAAAACCGAAGAAGAAGGCAAACAGAGCAGGAATCCACTGCAACAGAACAGAGCCGGATACACTGCCGGTCAGCAGATGGAACAGAAGTCCCTTTTTAGGAAAAATACGTTTTATGTACAGAAACCCCACACATTGAAATAGAAGAAAATAAAGTGTGCCAAGGATATTTCCGAATGCAGATCCATAGAAACCGTTCATGAGAATTCCCCCTTAAATAAAAATCAGTAATATTATACCATTGCTTCGGAAAAAGCAAAAGATGCAACTAAATTTAAGGGTGGTACATTCTGAGAAAAAAGAGTAAAATAAAATACAGTATGTGAAAAAGATTCCTGAGAGAAAGGCGGATACCTCTATGGAAAAGGATAAGAATAAGATGGAAAACAAGAAATTAGCAGAGCTTCTGGAACACTTGGAATATGAGCTGGTACAGGGAACACTGGACAGAGAGATCCCTGCGGTGGTCTATGATTCCCGCAAGGTCGTTCCGGGATGCTTATTTCTCTGCATCGGCGGAGCAAATTTTGACGGTCATGATTTTGCTGCACAGGTGGCAGAGCAGGGAGCCGGAGTACTAGTGGTGCAAAAAGACGTGGAACTGCCGGAGAATGTGGATGTGACGGTGGTCAAAGTAGCGGATACCAGATATGCCATGGCATTTATTTCTGCGGCCTGGTTCGGCCATCCGGCAGAAAAGCTGAAAGTCATCGGTATCACGGGTACCAAAGGTAAGACAACGACCACCTATCTGGTAAAGTCCATTCTGGAAAATGCCGGCTATAAAGTGGGACTGGTGGGAACCATCGAAGTGATCATTGGAGACGAACATATCCATGCCAACAATACCACCCCGGAATCCTATCTGCTGCAGGAGTATTTTGCCCGTATGGTGGAGGCAGGACTGGATACGGTTGTGATGGAAGTATCCTCTCAGGCGCTGATGCTGCACCGTACGCAGGGCTTTGTGTTCGATTACGGTATTTTCACGAATCTGGAACCGGATCATATCGGTCCCAACGAGCATGCCAGCTTCGAGGAATATCTGCACTGCAAGGGATTATTGTTCAAACAGTGCAAGGTAGGTATTGTGAATGGTGACGATGAGCACTGGCAGGCAGTGACGGAAGGACATACCTGCACACTGGAGAGCTTCGGAATGGGAGAGCACTGTATGCTCCGGGCGGAAGAACGGAAACTGGTGCATAAGCCCGGAGAACTGGGCGTGACTTTCCACGTAGCCGGACTGATGGATTTTGATGTGGAAGTGCCCATGCCCGGCAAATTCAGCGTGTACAATGCGCTGGCGGCTATTGCCATCTGCCGTCATTTCAAGGTAGATGAGGAAAACATTAAAAAGGCGCTGTTGCAGGCAAAGGTAAAAGGCCGTATCGAGATGATCAAGGTATCCGATCAGTTCACCCTGCTGATCGATTATGCCCACAATGCCATGGCACTGGAGAGTCTGCTGACCACGTTGCGGGAATATGAACCTCACAGACTGATCAGCCTGTTCGGCTGCGGAGGCAACCGTTCGAGACAGCGTCGTTTTGAGATGGGAGAGGTCAGCGGCAAGCTGGCGGATCTGACCATCATTACCTCCGACAATCCCCGTTTTGAGGAACCACAGGATATTATCGACGATATCAAGACAGGTATGGCAAAAACGGATGGAAATTATGTAGAGATCTGCGATCGTAAGGAAGCCATCACTTATGCTATCGAACACGGAGAACCCGGAGATATTATCGTGCTGGCAGGCAAGGGACATGAAGATTACCAGGAGATCCGCGGGGTGAAGCATCCCATGGATGAGAGAGATCTGATTCGGGATATTCTGGCGGAAGGACATATTCCGGGATCTGCAGCAAAATAATGAGGAAAACAGATTGAATACGTTATATGCGGATATCATTGTAGATATCTCCCACGAAAAACTGGATAGAACATTTCAATACCGGGTGCCGGAGAGTCTGCGGGGCAGACTGGAGCCGGGAGCCTGTGTCATGATCCCGTTTGGCAACGGCAATCGTCTCATCAAGGGTTACGTGGTGGCTTTGGGGGAAACGTGTCAGTTCGCTCCGGAGAAGATCAAGGATATCGCAGGAATGCCGGAAAAAGAGACCGGAGTGGAGGACAAAATGATTGCTCTGGCTGCCTGGATCCGTCGGAATTACGGCTGTACCATGATCCAGGCGCTGAAGACGGTACTGCCGGCAAAACAGTCGGTAAAAAAGCTGGAACACAGACAGCTGGTACGTCTGATGAACAGAGAAGAGATTTTGTCATTATTAGGAGAATGTGAACGGAAAAAACAGGTGGCCAAAGCAAGACTGTTAAAAGCCCTGTCAGAACAGGAGACAATTCCCTATGAGTGGATCACCGGAAAACTGGGGGTCAGTGCAGCCACGGTAAACAGTATTGTAAAAAGCGGCGCGGCAAAACTGGTCAGTTCCGAAAGCTATCGCAATCCGGTCAAAATGCAGTCCGTAGAGGCAGTGCGTAATACGCTGAGTGAGGAACAGCAGACCATCGTTACGGAAGTGCTGAAGGATTTTGATGCCGGAAGGAGACAGACCTATCTGATCCACGGCATCACCGGCAGCGGCAAGACGGAAGTATACATGCGGCTGATCGGAGAAATGATCGCGAGGGGACGGCAGGCTATTGTGCTGATTCCCGAGATCGCCCTGACTTATCAGACACTGCTGCGATTTTACCAGAGATTCGGTGATCGGGTCAGCGTGATGAATTCCACGTTATCCCCCGGGGAAAAATACGATCAGTGCGAACGGGCCAAAGCTGGAGAAATCGATGTGATCATCGGCCCAAGATCCGCACTTTTTACGCCGTTTCCAAGTCTTGGTCTGATCGTTATGGATGAGGAGCAGGAGAACAGCTATAAAAGTGAAAGTACTCCGAAATATCATGCCAGAGAGACTGCGCTGGAAGTGGCAAAACTGTACGGGGCCAGTGTAGTGCTGGGTTCAGCCACACCTTCCCTGGAGGCCTATTATCGTGCCGGTAAGGGGGAGTATCGCATGTTTCAACTGACCAGACGTCTCACCGGCGGGGAACTTCCTACGGTGTACACGGTGGATCTCAGACAGGAACTGCAGGAGGGTAACCGTTCTATTTTCAGCAGGAAATTGCAGGAATTAATGGCGGATCGATTGAACAAGGGCCAGCAGACCATCCTGTTTTTAAACAGGAGAGGCTACGCGGGATTTGTGTCCTGCCGTTCCTGCGGTGAGGTCATGAAGTGTCCGCACTGTGATGTCTCTCTCTCGGAACATAAGGGAGGAAGGCTGATCTGTCATTACTGTGGTTATACACAGCCGATGCCGAAGCTTTGTCCCAAGTGTGGATCGAAATATATTCTGGGATTTAAGGCAGGCACCCAGCAGATCGAAGAAAAATTAAAGGAGCTGTACCCCGGTGTGCGGACGTTGCGCATGGATGCGGATACCACCCGGACGAAGGACAGCTATGAGAAAATATTATCCTCCTTCGCAAACGGGGAAGCGGACGTGCTGATCGGCACCCAGATGATCGTCAAGGGACATGATTTCCCCAAGGTGACACTGGTGGGGATCCTGGCGGCGGATCTGTCGTTAAATGCGTCGGATTACCGGGCGGGAGAGCGGACTTTCCAGCTTCTGACCCAGGCGGTGGGCCGGGCCGGCAGAGGAGCGCTCCCCGGGGAAGCGGTGATCCAGACCTATCAGCCGGATCATTACGCCATTACCTGTGCTGCGGCTCAGGATTACGAGAACTTTTATCAGGAGGAGATTCTGTATAGAGAGCTGTCCGGCTACCCACCGGTGGCTCATATGCTGGCAGTACAGATCTACGGGAAAGAGGAAGAAAATGCAAAACAGCTTGCCCTGAGACTGACAGATGTGGTAAAGTCTAATATGGACTTTTTGTCAGGAAAGCAAAAAGAACAGTCCAATAAGAAGATACAGGTACTGGGACCTGCCCCTGCTAACATCAGCAAGATCAATGATATCTACCGGTATGTGTTCTATGTGAAGCATGCGGAGTATGATGTCCTGGTGGAAGTAAAGGACAGACTGGAGGAAACTCTCAGACAGTGGCAGCCCAGACAGATGAGTATACAATTTGATTTTGACCCAGTAAGCGTGTTATAGGAGGTAAAGAACTGTGGCAATCAGAAACATTCGTGAATATGGGGATGAAGTACTGACCAAGACCTGCAAAGAGGTCAAGGAGATGACACCCCGGACCAAAGAACTGATCGAGGATATGTTGGAGACTATGTACGATGCCAATGGCGTAGGGCTGGCGGCACCACAGGTAGGTGTCCTGAAGAGAATCGTGGTGATCGATACCACCGGAGAGGATCCGTATATTCTGATCAACCCCCGCATCGTAGAGAGCAGTGGAGAGCAGACCGGACAGGAAGGGTGTCTTAGCGTACCCGGTAAGTTCGGCATCGTAACCAGACCCAATTATGTGAAAGCGGTAGCACTGGATGTGAATATGAAGCCCATCGAAGTAGAAGGAACAGAATTGCTGGCCAGAGCCATCTGCCACGAACTGGATCATCTGGACGGTCATCTCTATGTGGAAAAGGCGGAAGGACCGCTGCAGGATATGACCTACGAGGATGAGGAAGAAGAGTAAGCTTTCCGGAAAGGAGACAGACTATGCAGATCGTATTTATGGGAACTCCCGATTTTGCCGTGGGAGCGCTGGAGGCACTGATCACACAGGGCCATGAGATCACCGCAGTGGTGACCCAGCCGGACAAGCCAAAGGGCAGAAGCAAAGAATTACAGTTTCCTCCCGTGAAGGAATGTGCGGTAAAACATGGCATTCCTGTATTCCAGCCCCGTCGGATCAAGACACCGGAAGCCATTGAGGAACTGAAAAAATATCCCGCAGATATTTATATCGTGGCGGCGTTCGGACAGATCCTGTCTCAGGAGATTCTGGATCTGCCAAAATACGGATGTCTGAACATCCATGCATCCCTCCTTCCGAAATACCGCGGGGCATCTCCTATCCAGAGAGTGATCATCGACGGAGAAGCCGAGACTGGTGTGACCATCATGCAGATGAATGCGGGACTGGACACCGGCGATATGTTGTACCGGAAGAAAATCCCCATTACTTCGGAGGACACCTTTGAAACTTTGCATGACAAGCTGATGGTGCTGGGCGGGGAAGCGATCACCGAGGCACTGCCTCTGCTGGAGGCAGGCAAACTGGTACCGGAAAAGCAGGATGATACCAAGACCTGCTACGCGGCCCTGATCACCAAAGAGATGGGAAAGCTGGACTTTACGAAAACAGCGGCAGAACTGGATCGTTTGATCCGTGGACTGACTCCCTGGCCCAGTGCATATACGCATTATCATGGAAAACAGCTGAAAATCTGGAAAGCCATTCCTATGGCAACTGCGCATAAGGAAGCACCGGGCACGATCCTTACGGTGAATAAGGATTCCTTTGAAGTGGCTGCATCGGAAGGCTCCTTAAAGGTGATGGAACTGCAGCTGGAAGGTAAAAAGCGTATGACAACTCACGATTTCCTGCTGGGGGTAAAGGTACAGCCGGGAGAGCTTCTGGGCGAGCGTTAGGATACGACGAAATGAAAAGCAACGATCGGGTAAGCGGTGTTGACAGAAAGGAGACTTTCGTATGTACGGTGGCTATTACGGATATGGTTATTATTGGGATCCTACTTATTTTCTGGTACTGGTCGGACTGGTATTGTGTCTGGGTGCCAGCGCACTGGTGAATTCCACCATGCGCAAATACAGCAAAGTCCGGAATATGAGAGGATTGACGGGAGCGGAAGCGGCCCGCAACATTCTCAACAGAGAAGGCTTATACAATGTACAGATCGAGTGCCTGAACTCCGATGACGGTGATCATTACGATCCCCGGACGGATACGGTGCGACTGTCTTACAACAACTTTAACGGAACCTCGGTGACCGCGGTCAGTGTTGCGGCCCATGAGTGCGGACATGCCATTCAGCATGCCCATGGCTATGCCCCCATGAGCATTCGTGCTGCACTGGTGCCGGTGGTGAATATCGGAAGCAATTTAAGCATTCCCCTGATCTTTTTAGGAGTACTGCTCAGCTGGAACCAGACATTGATCCAGCTTGGTATCTGGGCATTTGCCCTGACCGTTATTTTCCAACTGGTGACACTGCCTGTGGAATTCAATGCTTCCCACAGAGCTATCGTGAAGGTGGAAGAATACGGGTTATTAGGCAGTGAAGAAGTAAGCGGCGGCAAAAAGGTGCTGACGGCAGCGGCTCTGACCTATGTGGCAGGAGCGGCCTCCTCCGCATTACAGCTGCTCAGACTGATCCTGCTGTACGGCGGCAATCGCAGAAGGAGAGACTAATCTTGAGTGATCATGCAACGACCGATACAAGAGAGATTATAGTGGAGATCCTGCTCAGTCTGGAAAAGGGGCAGGATTTTTCCCATAAATTGATGAAAGCGGTTCTGGATAAATACGATTATCTGGATCCCAGAGAGAAAGCGTTTATCAAAAGAGTCACGGAAGGTACGATAGAGAGACAGCTGGAGCTGGACTATTATCTGGATCGGTTTTCTTCTGTTCCGGTCCGGAAGATGAAGCCTCTGATCCGCTGTCTTCTTCGCATGAGTACTTATCAGATCCTGTATATGGACGCAGTTCCCGACAGTGCGGTGTGCAATGAGGCCTGCAAACTGGCGGCCAAAAGAGGCTTCCGTACCCTGAAAGGCTTCGTCAATGCGGTGCTGCGTAATATTTCCCGCAGCAAGGAACAGATGCCGTTGCCGGATCCCAAGGATACGGTGAAATATCTGAGCATAAAATATTCCATGCCGGAATGGATCGTGAATCTGTGGCTGCCTGCATATGGCAGAGAAGGAACGGAAACACTTTTAAAAGGACTCCTTTCCATTCATCCGGTATCCCTGCGGTTCTCCACGGAACTGACCGAAGCGGAGAGAGAGTCACTGGCGGAGAAAATTGAGAAAACCGGTGTACGTCTGCAGCAAAGCAGGGAACTTCCTTATGTGTATCTGGCACAGAATCTGGAAAATGTAAGTGAACTTCCGGGCTTTGCGGAAGGCAAATTTACCGTGCAGGATGCCAGCTCCGCACTTGCAGTGGAAGCGGCAGGTATATGCCCAGGTAATACGGTCATGGATCTGTGTGCGGCTCCGGGTGGCAAGACGATCCTGGCGGCGGAATTTGCAGGGGAAGCAGGCCACGTCGTGTCCCGTGATATATCGGAATACAAGACGGACCTGATCCGGGAGAATCTGGAGCGCATGAACCGTAGGAATGTGGAGGTTCAGGTGTATGATGCCACGGTGCATGATCCGGAGAAGGAAAAATATGCGGACGTGGTGCTGATGGATGTCCCCTGCTCTGGTCTTGGTGTTATGGGAAAAAAGAGAGATATCAAATATCATGCCACACCGGAAAGCCTGCAATCCATCACAGAACTGCAAAGGCAGATCGTGGCAGCCGGATGGCAGTATGTGAAGCCGCACGGTGTACTGCTCTACAGTACCTGCACGATCCACCGCGGGGAAAATCAGGAGATGGCAGTCTGGATCACAGAGAATTTCCCGTTTGTACTGGAAGAAGAGAGACAGCTTCTGCCGGGAACGGATGAGACCGACGGATTCTATTATGCAAGACTGCGCAGAAAAGCGTGAGAGATAAGAAGTAAGAGAACGAAAAATGGATACGAAAAAAGATATCAAATCCTTGAATCTGGAAGAATTGAAGACAGAGCTGGAGAGCATGGGAGAGAAGGCTTTCCGGGCAAAGCAGATGTATGAATGGATGCATGTGAAGCTGGTCAGGGGCTTTGATGAAATGACCAACCTCTCCGCAAAATTCAGGGAGCAATGTAAGGAAAAATATGAATACACCTGTGTAAACCCTGTCAGAATACAGGAGTCCAAGATCGACGGAACGAAAAAATTCCTGTTTGAATTATCTGATGGCAATGTGGTGGAAAGTGTCTGGATGCAGTATAAGCACGGCAACAGTGTGTGCATTTCTTCACAGGTGGGATGCCGTATGGGCTGTAAATTCTGTGCGTCCACGCTGGACGGACTGGAACGGAATCTGACTCCTTCCGAGATGCTGGATCAGATTTACGCCATCACAAGACTGACGGGGGAGCGGGTCTCCAATGTGGTAGTCATGGGCACTGGGGAACCGATGGATAATTATAACAATATTTTGAAATTTCTGCATCTTCTGACCGATGAGAACGGTCTGAACATCAGCCAGAGAAATGTCACGGTGTCCACCTGTGGAATCGTGCCCAGAATGCGGCAGCTGGCGGATGAAAAGCTGCAGATCACACTGGCATTGTCCTTGCATGCCACCACCGATGAAAAACGAAGAAAACTGATGCCCATTGCCAACCGGTATTCTATCAAAGAGTTGATGGAAGTTTGTCAGTATTATTTCAAACAGACCGGACGAAGGATCACTTTCGAATACAGTCTGGTGGGCGGTGTGAATGATACGGAAGAGGATGCCAGGGAACTGATCGCCCTGGCGAAGCCGTTGTGCTGCCATATCAACCTCATCCCGGTCAACCCCATTAAAGAGCGGGATTATGTGCAGTCGGATACGAAGCACATTCAGGCATTTAAAAATAAACTTGAAAGTAAGATGATACATGTTACAATTAGAAGGGAGATGGGCCGGGATATTGACGGAGCCTGCGGACAGTTAAGACGCCGTCATACGCAGGAGGCGAAGAACCCGGGGGAACTCTCACAGGAGGAAGTTTGACGTGCTTAAGACGTTTTCCATAACCGATATCGGAAGGAAAAGAAAAGTAAATCAGGACTATATCTATACCTCTGAAAAACCGGTGGGAAATCTGCCGAATGTATTTATCGTGGCAGATGGTATGGGTGGTCACAATGCGGGAGACTATGCGTCCAAGGTAACGGTAGAGACCATGCTTGCCGAGATGGAGAATTCTTTTGAGAAGAATCCCACCCTGATCTTCCGCAAAGCCATTGAGGAAGCCAATGATGTGATCCGCAAGAGAGCCAGCGAGGATGAAAAACTGGAAGGAATGGGGACTACGGTTGTGGTGGCATCCTGCATGGGCAGATTCTTACAGGTGGCCAATGTAGGAGACAGCAGACTCTATGTGGTGGGCAGCAAGATCCGCCAGATCACAAGAGATCATTCGTATGTAGAAGAAATGGTACGGATCGGAGAACTGGATCGTGCCGATGCAAGGAACCATCCGGATAAAAATATTATTACCAGAGCGGTAGGGGCGGAAGACAAAGTGGAGCCGGATTTCTTTACCGTGGAATTACAGGAGGGTGAGATCGTCCTTATGTGCTCGGATGGTCTGACAAATATGCTGGAAGACGAGGAAATCCGCATGATTATCAGCGGAGCCAGAGACCTTGTGGAGAAGGCAGAGAGCCTGGTGGAGGCGGCCAATGCCAACGGCGGCAGAGACAATATCAGTGTGATACTGATCGAGCCGTGCGCGTAAATTACCCAGCTTTTTTGGAAATGGAGAGCAAGTATGATCAAAATAGGAATGATGATCGGCGATCGCTATGAGATCCTGGAAAAAATCGGAACCGGCGGTATGTCAGATGTCTATAAAGCAAAATGTCACAAGCTGAATCGCTATGTGGCGATCAAGGTATTGAAGCAGGAATTCAGCGAAAATGCTAATTTTGTATCCAAATTCCGGATCGAGGCACAGGCGGCAGCAGGACTGATGCACCCCAATATTGTCAATGTTTATGATGTCGGGGAAGAGAACGGAATCTATTATATCGTCATGGAACTGGTAGAGGGTATTACCCTCAAAAAGTACATTGAGAAGAAGGCCAGACTGTCTTACAAGGAAGCGGTAAGTATCGCCATCCAGGTAAGCATGGGTATTGAGGCTGCACATAATAATCATATTATCCATCGGGATATCAAGCCGCAGAATATTATTATCTCCAAGGACGGCAAAGTCAAGGTGACGGACTTCGGTATTGCCAAGGCAGCTACCAGTAATACCATCACTTCTAATGTCATGGGAAGTGTACACTATACTTCTCCCGAGCAGGCCAGAGGGGGTTACAGCGATGAAAAGAGTGATATCTATTCGCTGGGTATCACCATGTTCGAGATGCTGACGGGAAGAGTTCCTTTCAACGGGGAGACTACGGTTGCCATCGCCATCAAGCATATTCAGGAAGAAATGCCGTCTCCGAAGGAGTTTGTACCGGAGATCCCTTCCAGCGTAGCCAGTATTGTACTGAAATGTTGTCAGAAGTCTCCGGACCGCAGATACCAGAATATGGCAGAACTGATCGCGGATCTGAAGCAGTCCCTGATCAACCCGGAGGAAGATTTCGTGGTGAATACCGATCCGGATATGGAAGGTGGTACCCGGATGATCTCCGATGAGGATATGGCGCAGATCAAACGAAAAGTCCCTTATCAGGGAGGACGGGAATACGAAGAACCGGATCATGACGAGACCATGCGTCTGCGTTCCGATACGGAAGCCATGTATGAAAACGAAGAAGATGGCGAAGACGAAGATAATTACGACTACGACCCCAAGATGGAGCGTGTGACCACAATCCTGGCAATTGTAGCCGGTGTGGTGATCTGTATTATCCTGATCGTTCTGGCAGTGAAGATCTTCGGCGGCAAAAATGAAGGAAGCAGTGACTCTGATGCAGGACCGATCATTACGACCGAAGAGACGGATGCCACAGAAGTGGAAAAGGTCTCCATGCCGGATGTAAAGGGCATGAAGGTAGAAGATGCAAAGAGCACCCTGACCAGTCTGGGAATCCTCACAGAGGTGACTTATGAGGAGTCCGACACGGTAGCGGAAGGTATTGTTATCAATACAGATGTCAGCGTGGGAGCACAGATCGATAAGGGCAGCAAGGTAACCCTGAAAGCCAGTGCAGGAACTCAGGGTGTGGAAGTACCCAATGTGGTGAATCTTACTTTTGATGAAGCCAATACACAGCTGGTAAGCAAGGGATTCCTGGTCAACAAGACAGAGAACTATTCCGATACGGTAGAGTCCGGCCGGGTAATTTCCCAGACCCCCTCCGAGGGCAACAAAGCACCAAAGGGCAGTGTGATCACTGTGACAGTAAGTCTGGGTAAGGAAGATACCAAGATCCGTGTGCCGAATCTGATCGGTCTGTCCGAGCAGGACGGCACGGTAGAAGCCATCGAGGCAGGACTGACCGTAGGCAGTGTGACCTATATCTACAGTGACGAAGTGGGAGAAGGCATGATCTGTTACCAGAGCTATTCCCATGGCTCCTATGTGGAGCAGGGAACTTCCATTGATATCAAGGTCAGTCAGGGAGCTCAGAAGGTGACTTACAAGTGTAATGTCAGCATTGCGGCACCGACGACTTCGGAAGCACCCGGCTATGTATCGGGAATGGAAGTCAGCATCAAACTGGTGACGGATGACAATAACGTACTGCTGGATACCAAGACCAGCACTTTCCCGGTAGCTACCAATTTCAACGGTATGACTGCCTCCGGTGGTACGCTCACCATAACGTATCAGGTGACAAGCGAACCGACCACCACAACGAACCCGGATACCGGGGAGCAGGTGACGGTTCCCGGAACGACAGAAGACCGTTCCTTTACCAGAAGAGTTGAGTTCGTAAAGGAATAAGATCAAAGGCGGGAAGCTATGAAGGGCAAGATTATAAAAGGAATCGCCGGGTTCTATTACGTCCATGTAGCGGACGATGGCCATACAATGGGCACGGTGTACGAATGCAAGGCAAAAGGAGTCTTTCGCAAGGATCACAGAAAACCCCTGGTCGGGGATGACGTGGAGATGGATGTCCTGGATGAGGCACAGAAAAAAGGAAATATCAGGGAATTGCTTCCCAGACACAGTGAACTGATCCGTCCGGCGGTAGCTAATGTGGATCAGGCGCTGGTGATCTTTGCCATCACGAAGCCACAGCCGAATTTTAATCTGCTGGATCGTTTCCTGGTCATGATGCAGCAGCAGGACATTCCCTGCATTATCTGTTTTAACAAGCAGGATATTGACGAGGAAGGCAAAAAGGAAGATTATCGTGCCATTTACGAACAGGCGGGATTCCGTACGATCACGGTCAGCGCAGCCAGACAAGAAGGGATAGATACCATTCAGGAGCTGCTTCGCGGCAAGACCACTACGGTGGCGGGTCCCAGCGGTGTCGGTAAATCCTCTCTGGTAAACTGCCTGCAGTCCGGCATAGTGATGGAGACCGGCTCCATCAGTGAGAAGATCGAGCGGGGAAAGCATACTACCAGGCACTCCGAACTGATCTCCATTGCACAGGATACGTATATTCTGGATACCCCGGGATTTAGCTCTCTGGGGTTGTTTCGGTTGGAGAAGGAGCAGCTGGCGGAATTTTATCCGGAGTTTGCCCCTTTTGAAAAATATTGCAGATTCGGAGGCTGCTCCCATATCTCTGAGCCGGTATGCGGTATCAAGGCTGCTGTGGCAGAGGGAGAGATCCCGCAGATACGTTATGAGAACTACTGTCTGCTCTATGATGAACTGAAAAATCAGAGAAAATATTAATTATGAGTGAAGTGCAGAATAATCTAGGGGAAAAATTCAAAGAGACCATTACGGAAGCGATGAAGACCGGAGATTTTCATGCGTTGAACACGCTGGTGACGGATACGGTCAACGATGCCTTGCGGGAGGCGGATTTCCAGGCAAATCTGTCCAGGGAAGCCACGGAAAAAAAGGTGTGGAATTCCCAGCGCAGCTGGCAGGATAAAAGGCGGGAGGAAGTCAAGACCGAGGCAGAGATCCAGGCAGAACGGCAGCAGCGGGAAAAGCAGCAGGAAGAGCACCGCAGACAGAACGAGGAATGGCACAGG
Source organism: Waltera sp. (assembly GCF_046969025.1). NCBI lineage: Bacteria > Bacillati > Bacillota > Clostridia > Lachnospirales > Lachnospiraceae > Waltera > Waltera sp. Next base: position 135,060 of record NZ_JBKVQF010000001.1, read on the forward strand.
CAGCGCAGAGAGCGGGAAAGACAGTGGGAAGAACAGCGGAAGGCTCAGGCAGAGCAGAACCGTGCACGGAATCAGGCACAGCCGATTACTCCGAGACCGGCCACCGCAGCAGAAATGACTTCCCTGGTCAAAATGGAGAAGAAGGGAAATGTGTCCGGAACACTGTGCACCGTGTTCGGCGGGATCGGTCTGGGATTCAGCGGCCTGGGACTGCTGGTACAGTTGTTACTGGCCGCTTTTCAGGCGGCATCTCTGAGTGCGGCAATCCTTCCGGGAGTATTGTCTCTGGTATTTTTAGAGATGATATCTTATGGCAACGGACAGCGCAGAAGATTAAAGCGTGCGGAGAAATATCTGGAGCTGTGTGGCACCAAGATGTATGGTGTGATCAACGAAATGGCCCGCTATACCGGAAAAAGTGTCCGCTATGTCAGAAGGGACCTACGGAAGATGTTAAAAGCCGGAATGTTTCCGGACGGACATCTGGATGACAAAGAGACCTGCTTTATGCTCAACGATGTGATCTACCGTCAGTATCTGGAGACGGAGAAGGCTTATCTGGAGCAGAAAAAGATCAGTGAGCAGGAGAAGGAACAGAATACAGCGGACACCGACACACAGGATACGGAGCAGAACCGCAGAGAGCAGGAGCTGCACAGTATGGTGGCAGAAGGAATGGAATACATCCGTCATCTGCGGGATCTGAACGACAGGATCGAAGGAAAAGCGATCTCTGAGAAGCTGTACCGGCTGGAAAATCTGTTGAAGGAGATCTTTGACAGAGTGCAGGAGCACCCGGAGCAGCTGCACCGGATGCATAAACTGATGGATTATTACCTGCCTACTATGTTGAAACTGGTGGAGCAGTATGCGGAATTTGATGAGATCAGCAGCCCGGGAGACGATATTCTCGATGCTAAAAAAGAGATCGAAAAGACACTGGATATGATCAATCAGGCATTTGTTACATTGCTGAACAATCTGTTCCGGGATGCAGCCTTTGATGCATCGGCGGATGCACAGGTATTGCAGACGATGTTGGCTAAGGAAGGGCTGACGGAATCGGATTTTGTAAGAGAAAAAAGTGTATGACAGCAGGAAAGTAATGCTGATGGTAAATAAAAAATCATGAGAGAGTATGGAAAGGCGGGGTTATAAGTATGAATATGGATCTGGATGCAGCAACAAAAGAGGCACCTACCCTTACACTGGATCCCTTTGCGGAGGCAAAGGCAGAGATCGTGGAGAAGAAGCCGGAGGAACTGGTAGAGGAGCAGGCTGTTCCGGAGATGGAACTGACACCGGAAGAACAGAAAATGGTAGATGATTTTGCGGGACAGATCGATCTGACCAATACCCAGGCGGTATTGCAGTACGGTGCGGGGAGTCAGAAAAAGATCGCAGATTTCTCTGAGACAGCACTTAGCAATGTCCGGACCAAGGATATGGGCGAGGTTGGACAGTTGTTGACGGATGTAGTGGCACAGCTCAAGGATTTTGATACAGAGGAAGACAAGGGATTCTTCGGCTTGTTTAAAAAGAGCGGGGATAAGCTGAGTAATCTGAAAGCAAAGTATGATAAAGCGGAAGTGAACATCAGCAAGATCTGTGATGCCATGGAAAATCATCAGGTGGTGCTGCTAAAAGATGTGGCGGTACTGGACAAGCTGTATCAGCTGAATCTGAATTATTTTAAAGAACTGTCCATGTACATTCTGGCAGGTAAAAAGAAACTGACACAGGCGAAAAACGTGGAACTGCCGGAACTTCTGGAAAAAGCACAGAAGAGCGGACTGCCGGAGGATACGCAGGCTGCGAAGGATTTTGCAGCAATGTGTGAGAGATTCGAGAAGAAGATCTATGACCTGGAACTTACCAGAGCCATTTCTCTGCAGATGGCACCCCAGATCCGACTGATCCAGTCCAATGATATCGCTATGTCCGAGAAGATCCAGTCCACACTGGTGAATACGATCCCTCTGTGGAAGAGCCAGATGGTCATTGCCATCGGTCTGGATCATGCCACCGATGCAGCCAAGGCACAGCGTGCAGTATCGGATATGACCAATGAACTGTTGAAGAAAAATGCAGAAGCACTGAAAGTGGCATCCGTGGAGACAGCGAAGGAATCTGAGAGAGGTATTGTGGATATCGAGACCCTCAAGACCACGAACCAGACACTGATGACCACACTGGATGAAGTCATGAAGATCCAGGAGGAAGGCCGTGCCAGAAGACAGAGCGCAGAGGAAGACTTACAGCGGATCGAAAATGAAATGCGTGAGAAACTGCTGGAGATGAGCCAGTCATCCCATACATGATTTTTACATAATTTTAAGCAGAGAAATCTTGACGAAACCACCAGAGGAAATTAAAATAAAATGTATATAGGTTAATTAACGGAAGGAGCAGGAAACAAATGAAAAAACTGGAAGAAATGCTAAGGGAGAAACCAATTAAAAATAAGCTTTCTTTTGTGTTCCGCATTATGGATGTTTTATATGTGGTGTTGGCACTGGTGGCAGTTGTGGAATTGATACATTCAAAAAGCTATGTGGGAAGCGTAATTGTTGTGATCATAGTTGTATTAGCTATTGCATTTAATGCAGCTATGTCAAAAATGCTTACCAAAATGCTGGTGGAACCTATTGAAAGCCTGGTAATGGCAGCTGAAAAGATTACAGTCGGTGACTTCGAGATCGGCACTCCTTATGAGTCCGAGGATGAGCTGGGACGCTTATCCGATAGTTTTGAGACCGCAGCCGGTATTTTGAAAAAGGTTGTATCAGATCTGCAGGATATTGTAGAGCATTTTGCTGAGGGTAATTTTGATGTACATAGCAACTGCCCCGATGCGTATGTAGGACAGCTCCGCAATGTACTGGATGAACTGGATGATATGGTGAACAAGGTCAGTGAGACTATGCACGGTATTCAGGGATCTTCCGAACAGGTGTCTGCCGGAAGCAATCAGCTGGCTGTCAGTGCACAGGATATTGCAGAAGGTGCTACCAGTCAGGCTGCAGCTGTTGAAGAACTGGTGGCTACCGTAGAAGAAGTAACGAATCAGGTACTGGAGAACACCAAGTCTACCGATATCGTTCACGATAAGGCAAAACAGGTAGGTATCGAGGCAGCCAACAGCCAGCAGAAGATGGATGAGCTGGTAGATGCCATGAAGAAAATCGATACCACGACCCAGAATATCGAGAAGATCATCGCAGATATCGAGAATATTGCATCCCAGACCAATCTGCTGTCTTTGAATGCTTCCATTGAGGCAGCAAGAGCAGGGGAAGCCGGAAGAGGTTTCGCAGTCGTGGCTGACCAGATCAGACAGCTGGCAGAAGAGAGTGCAAATTCCGCAGTAGAGTCTAAGAAGCTGATCGAAGAATCCATGAACGAAGTAGGAGTGGGTAACAGGGTTACCAGGGAGACCAACGAAGCAATGCAGAAGGTTATGACCGAACTGGATCAGATCATCCAGGAGGTTGCTAATATCCGTACTGCATCCGACAGACAGGCAGTATCTGTCAACAACATCAAGAAGGGTGTGGAGGACATCAACGATGTTATCCAGTCCAACTCCGCAGCAGCAGAGGAGACTTCCGCTACCAGCGAGGAGCTTTCCGCTTCCGCTACTACTTTGAACGAGTTGTTAGAGCACTTCAAACTGCGCGGTTAATCGGAGGATGTTTTCCCAAGATCGTAATAGAGAGAACAGAAGAACCATAGCTGAAACCACAGCTGTGGTTCTTTTCATATCGGAGGAGTAATGAGTAATAAGGAAATGCTTCATAGAAAACAATATAGGATAGCGGCGGTAGTGGCCGGTCTGGCGCTTGCAGTAAGTATGACAGCCTGTGGTGCACAGAAAGGGACTGAGGGGACGGAAAGCGTGGAAACTATGGAAAACGTGGATCCTGTGGTTCCCGAGAGCGTAGCAGCATCCGTGGAGACAATAGAAAATGAGAAAAACGCAGAGGAATTCGGTAGAGAAACGCTAGCGGAAACGTCTGTGCCGCAAGGGGCGGCGAATAGTGCAGGACATGAAATGGTGACTTCGGGGACCGACAAAGTTCCCGGGGGAGAGGCTGCGGTGTCGCAAAGCGGTATGCCGACAGAGGCCGCAGGCAGTCAGACAGAAACGGTAGCCGGTCAGCCGGAGGCTATACAGAACCAGCCGGTGGAATATACCGACTTACAGCAGATCACTCTGAATCCGGACTGGGAATATGCGGATCATTCGAAGATAAATACCGGAGCCGCAGTACTATACCGGGCACCAGAGGAGTCCGGAAGCAAGGGAATCATTATCGGAGTGAATGCGGGACATGGCACCGCCGGTGGGGCCAAAGTAAAGACGCTGTGCCATCCGGACGGTTCGGCCAAGACTACGGGAGGCAGTACGGCAGCGGGAGCTACGGAAGCTGCGGCAGTGTCCGGAGGCATGACATTTCAGGACGGGACACCGGAGCGAACGGTTACTTTGCAGATGGCACAGATCCTGCGGGACAAACTGTTGGCCTCTGGCTATGATGTACTGATGCTCAGGGACGGAGAGGATGTGCAGTTGGACAATGTGGCCAGGACCGTGATCTGCAATAACGTGGCAGACTGCCATATCGCACTGCACTGGGACAGCGGTGACGGCAAGAATTACGACAAGGGATGCTTTTACATCTCTGTGCCGGAAGTACTGAAGAGTATGGAACCGGTGGCATCCCACTGGCAGCAGCACGATGCTCTGGGAGCGGATCTGGTGGAAGGGCTGCGGGGACAGGGAGCAACAATCTATGGAAAAGGAAACATGAGCATTGATCTGACCCAGACTTCTTATAGTACGATCCCTTCCGTGGATATGGAACTGGGAAATGCATATTCCGATCACAGCGATGCTATACTGGATCAACTGGCGGAAGGATTGCTGCAGGGGATTAACGTTTATTTTCAACAGCAGTAAGATTGGACAAAGCGGCAATGCATTGATCGGAGATGAACTTCAAAAGAAATCCCAGCACTGCCATCAGCAGCAATTCAACGAGAAACAAACCTAAAACACCCACCATACCGCGCATATAGGGAATAGCCCTCGGAGTGATAAAATAGATAATGATATGGTGGACCAGAAATACTTCATAAGAGTAGTTACTTATCGTACGGAGAAATCGGCCGTTTCCTTTTTCAAGAACCGGTTCCAGGCATGCAGCGGAAATCCAGAAGGCAACGGCCAGTATCGTTATTTTCAAGCCGGTGCTGATGGGAAGTGCAAAAGGGCACAGAACAAAGAAAATCACCACCGGCAGGGATAAGAAAATCCATTTAGGATTGAATTTTTCATGATAATAACCAATCATCATACCGATTACGAATTCGTAGCCCTTCAGGAAGAAGTTCATATGGATGGGGACGGAGAAATCGTAATGAAATAAAACAGTCAAATAAATCCCGGTAGCGATGATAAAAAAGAACTTTTCACTTTTTATCATAAAAAATCGAAGCAATGGAAAGATCAGATACAACAGAATAAGACATCCCAGAAACCATTCTCCGATGGTAAGGGAAAAGGTGCTGATCCCGTGCATGCTGACCCAGGAATCCATTCCCAGAAAAGTAAAAACAATTCTCCACGCAGGAATTCCTTCAGGAAAAATATTGTGGACGGAATGGCTCTGGAAAAGGAGAAACAGGAAATAAACAATGTAAAGTATATAAAAGGGAATCAGGATGCGCAGAAATCTTTTCTTATAATATTTTGCGAGGCTGAAGTTCTCCTTCGCGGTATAGGAGAGACTGGCACCGGATAACATGAAAAATACAGCAACGCCCAGGGTTGCCAGATGCATATTGCTGTTGGAAAACAGAGGATTGAGTCTCTCTACAGGACAGATTCCGGAGAGATAGAGCTGAAAGAGCAGATGATAAAAAATAATGAAGCAAAAGCAGGTACATCTAAGCAAATCAAAATAACGTATTCTTTTCATTGATTTTTCCTCTTTAGTTTATGATATTGCATATTATAGCATATTTTTATTTCGAAAGAAAAGTATTTAGGTGTTTGAAAAAAATACATATTATGCTATAATTTTAGATTATATTGTTCAACTAATAAACAGAAAGGCAAAAATTCCGTTTATAGAGGGATTTTTGAACGGGTAAAGATAAAATGAAGCTGGGTATCGTAGGTCTTCCCAACGTGGGAAAGAGCACACTTTTCAATTCCCTGACCAAGGCGGGAGCAGAATCCGCCAACTATCCCTTCTGTACCATCGACCCTAACGTGGGTGTGGTAACAGTTCCGGATGACAGACTGAAAGCACTGGGCGAGATGTATCATTCCAAGAAGGTAACTCCCGCAGTGATCGAATTCGTGGATATCGCAGGTCTGGTAAAGGGTGCCTCCAAGGGTGAGGGACTGGGCAACCAGTTCTTAAGCAATATCCGTGAAGTGGATGCTATCGTACATGTGGTAAGATGTTTCGAGGATCCTAATGTCATCCATGTGGACGGCAGCGTGAACCCTCTGCGTGATATCGAGACCATCAATCTGGAGCTGATCTTCGCAGATCTGGAAGTACTGGAGAGAAGACTGTCCAAGGTAGTCAAGGCAGCCAGAATGGACAAGACCTATGCCAAGGAGCTGGCACTGCTTGAGCGTATCAAGGAGCATCTGGAGAGCGGTAAGATGGCAAAGAGCCTGGATGTTACCGATGAGGATGAACTGGCTCTGTTAAAGGAATACAATCTGTTGACTTATAAGCCTGTGATCTATGCAGCCAATGTAGCCGAGGATGATCTGGCAGATGACGGCGCATCCAATGAGATGGTGGCAAAAGTAAGAGAGTTCGCAGCCGGTGAACACAGTGAGGTATTCGTGATCTGTGCACAGATCGAGGAAGAGATCTCCGAGCTGGATGATGATGAGAAGGCAATGTTTTTAGACGACCTGGGATTAAAGGAATCCGGTCTGGAGAAACTGATTAAGGCAAGTTATCATATCTTAGGTCTGATGAGCTTCCTGACTGCAGGAGAGGATGAGACCAGAGCATGGACCATCAAGATTGGCACCAAGGCACCTCAGGCAGCCGGCAAGATCCACTCCGATTTCGAGAGAGGCTTCATCAAGGCAGAAGTAGTAAACTACAAGGATCTGCTGGAGCAGGGCTCTCTGGCCGCTGCCCGTGAAAAGGGTCTGGTCGGCATGGAAGGCAAGGATTATGTAGTGCAGGACGGCGATGTGATCCTGTTCCGCTTCAACGTGTAATACTAAGATCCGCAATAGACAGATTACGAGACTGCTTGCAGGCAGAGTAATCTGTCTATTAGCGGATCAAACATACATGAGCAAGTAGGGCGACAGCCCGGAAGGCGAATGTATGTGCCGGATTCGGGAACGCAAAGCGCGGAGAAGCCGGATAGTATGGAGCCATGAGCAAGTAGGGCGACAGCCCGGAATGCGAATGTATGTGCCGGATTCGGGAGCGCGAAGCGCGCAGAAGCCGGATAGTATATGTACATGAGCAAGTAGGGCGATAGCCCGGAATGCGAATGTATGTGCCGGATTCGGGAGCGCGAAGCGCGCAGAAGCC
>NZ_JBKVQF010000001.1:142748-238142 GCF_046969025.1 Waltera sp.
GGATAGTACCAAGAAAGGAAATAAATATTATGATGAATGCAGGAGATATTGCATTTCCCCATTTAGGCATTTACCTGGAGAATGTTCCCAGAAGCTTTTCCGTATTCGGTTTCGAAATCGCCTTTTACGGCCTGATCATCGGAATCGGGGTACTGGCAGGCATTCTGATGGCGGTGCATCAGGCAAAGGTGACAGGAGAAAATCCGGATACGATCTGGGATTTCGCCATTTATGCCGTGATCTTTTCCGTGATCGGAGCCAGAATCTATTACGTGGTCTTTGCCTGGGACTATTACAAGGACAATCTGTTAAGCATCTTCAATACCCGTAACGGCGGTATGGCGATCTACGGCGGTGTGATCGGAGCATTCCTGACACTGCTCATTTATTGCAGGATCAAGAAGATCAACCCGTTCCGGCTGGGAGATCTGTGTGTGCCGGGGTTGATCCTGGGACAGATCATCGGCCGCTGGGGTAACTTTATGAACCGTGAAGTATTCGGGGAATATACGGACAGTTTTCTGGCCATGCGGCTTCCTATCGAAGCTGTGCGCAGCCGGGATATTTCTGAGAATGTAGCAGCTCACATTATCGATGGGACCAATTACATTCAGGTACATCCCACTTTCCTCTACGAGAGCCTGTGGAATCTGATGATCCTGATCCTTATGCTGGTGTACCGCAAGCACAAAAAGTTCGAGGGTGAGATCTGTCTGCTGTACTTCGGAGGCTATGGTCTTGGCAGATTCTGGATCGAAGGTATCCGGACAGATACCCTGTTTATCCCCGGAACGACCCTCGCCGTATCACAGGTATTATCCTTGTGCATGGTGATCTTCGCAGTGGTGACGGACGTTGTGGTACGTATCCGCCTGGAAAAACAGCCGAAAGTGGAAAAATATTAAAAATTTTTAAAAATTTATTAAGAATATCGAAACAGGAGCAAATACATAGATATTGTGTTTGCTCTTATTTTTATACCAGATATTGTAGTAAAAAGCGCCTTTGCCGTATGACAAGGCGCTTTTTTGCGTGGTGCTGTCGAAAAAAGCCACTTGATTTCTCTTGTAAAATACCCTATTTTAGTATAAAATCATAATAAAAGTGGGAGAAAGTGGAGGTAAGTGCCACAAAGTGGTAGATTTTTAGAAAAATGACCTCCTTTTCGTGGCAGTCCCATTTTGGATGAATGGTGGTGAGTGCGATGTTTATGAGCGAGTACAACCATACGTTAGATACGAAAGGCAGGTTGATCATTCCGGCGAAATTCCGAGAAGTCTTAGGAGAGGAATTTGTGATTTCCAAGGGAATGGATGGCTGCTTATTTGTGTATGCCAACGATGACTGGAATGCTTTTGAACAGAAGCTGACCTCATTACCTCTGATCAATAAAGAAGCAAGACAATTTGCCCGTTTCTTCCTGGCCGGTGCAGCTACGGTAGAAGTGGACAAGCAGGGAAGAATCCTGTTGCCGGCACACTTGCGAGAATTCGCTGGACTGGAAAAGGACGTGGTACTGGTCGGCGTCGGCAGCCGTGTGGAGATCTGGAGCAAGGATAAGTGGGAGAACATGAACTCCGATGCCGATATGGATGAGATCACCAGTGCCATGGAAGGACTGGGACTGACCATTTAACGGGTGAAAAACGTGACCGAGAAAGGATGACCGTCGTGGAATTCAATCATTATTCTGTGATGTTGCATGAGACCATTGAACAACTGAATATTAACCCGGACGGCATCTATGTGGACGGAACTTTAGGTGGAGGAGGACATGCCTACGAAGTATGCAGCCGCCTGAAAAACGGACATTTCTACGGCATTGATCAGGATGATGCAGCAATCGCGGCAGCATCCGCAAGATTGCAGCCGTTTGGAGATAAAGTGACCGTGATCCGCAACAATTATGTGAATGCAGTGGAGGCCCTCAGAGAATATGGTGTCACCGGCGTGGACGGGATCGTGCTGGATCTGGGAGTATCTTCCTATCAGCTGGATACCGAAGACCGAGGATTTTCCTATCGGTTTGATGCCCCTCTTGACATGCGGATGGATCGCAGGCAGACCCTGACAGCGAGAGATATCGTCAACAATTATTCCGAGATGGAACTGTATCACATCATCCGGGATTACGGTGAAGATCCTTTTGCCAAGAATATAGCGAAACACATTGTGAAAAACAGGGCAGACAAGCCCATTGAGACCACCTTTGAATTAAATGAGATCATCAAAGCCGCAGTCCCGGCAAAGATGCGACAGAACGGACATCCTTCGAAGCAGACTTTCCAGGCAATCCGTATCGAATGTAATCAGGAACTGGAAGTACTGAAAAAGGCGCTGGACGAGCTGATCGATCTGTTGAATCCCGGCGGAAGGTTCTGCATTATTACCTTCCATTCCCTGGAGGACCGGATCGTGAAGAACGCATTCCGCAGGAATGAGAATCCCTGCACCTGTCCGCCGGAATTTCCGGTGTGCGTATGCGGTAAGGTCTCCAAGGGAAAGGTGATCACCAGAAAACCCATTCTTCCCAGTGTGGAAGAACTGGAAGTAAACAGCAGATCCAAGAGTGCAAAGCTCAGGGTATTTGAGAAAAAATAAAAGACTTTAGTAGTGAAAGTGGGGAGAAAGAGTATGGCACAGAGAAGAAGAGTAAGCAATACTCCTTACATATATGATAATACAGCAAGAGACTTACAGATCCGCAGGCAGATGGAGGAGCCCCGGAGACAGATGTCTCATGAGACGAGAAAAAACAGAGAAAAAGCAAGACATATGAGCATCGGCTACGTCACCTTTCTGATGGGAGCATTGATTGCCTGTGCCTTCTGTCTGGTAAATTATATCCAGATGCAGTCGGAGTTGACCACCAAGATCACTGAGGTGTCCAGAATGGAGAGTGAACTGAACTCTCTGAAGCTGTCAAACGATGAAGAGTACAGCCGGATTACCAGCAATATCAATCTGGAAGAAGTCAAGAGAATTGCCATCGGCGAACTTGGAATGACCTATGCTGCCGAAGGACAGGTAATCACCTACGCAAACAGCAGCAACGACTATATGCGTCAGGCGGATACCAGCCAGAACTAAGTCTGGGAGGCAGAAAGCGTGAAGGAACAGAAGCCTAAGAAATTTTCCATAAAGATGCAGAAAAAACTTTTATGCCTGTATGCCCTGATCATACTGGCATTTATTCTGCTGTCTGTCCGTCTGTCCTGGATTGTGAAAGCGGATGGAGCAACCTACGAAAAACAGGTTTTGTCACAGCAGAAATACGACTCCGTGACATTGCCGTTCCGCCGTGGAGACATCGTGGATACCAAGGGAACAAAACTGGCAGTCAGCGAGAAGGTATATAATCTGGTCATTGATTCCTATGTAATGTTAAGCCGTGAGACTTATCTGGAACCGACGATGGAGGCGCTGTCCGCAAATTTCCCGGATCTGGATATGACGGCAGTGAGACAGTATGTGATCAGTCATCCGGATTCTTCCTGGTATGTCCCTCTCAGAAGGCTGACCTATGATCAGATCAGCGGTTTTCAGGCGGCAGCACTGGAGGACAGCAAGATCAAGGGCGTCTGGTTCCAGGAAGAATACAAGAGAGTCTATCCCAATGGTTCCCTGGCGGCGGACGTGATCGGATTCTCCAGATCGGACAACGAAGGACAGTACGGACTGGAAGAGTATTACAATGATGTGCTGAACGGAACCACCGGAAGAGAGTATGGATATCTGAATGATGATGCCAACCTGGAGCGGACCATCAAACCGGCCGTGGACGGCAATACGATACACAGTACCATTGATGCCAATATCCAGGGTATTGTGGAGAAATATCTGAAGCAGTTTAACGAGGAACATAAGGATGCGGTACATCCCGGTAACGGTGCGGAAAATGTGGGCTGCATCATTATGGAGGTTAATACCGGTAATATTCTGGCCATGGCAAGTTATCCGACCTATGACCTGAACGATACCAGGAATACGGACGCCCTTTTGGGATCCCGTAAGATCGAGATGGTGACCAATGCCAACGGTTATGATGTTCTGACCAAGACAGATACCTATTTTACGCAGGAAGACATTGCTGCCTTAACGGATGACGAATTGCTGGACAACCTGAATTACCTGTGGAAGAATTATTGTATCTCCACTACTTACGAGCCGGGTTCCACAGCAAAACCGTTTACTGTGGCGGCAGCACTGGAGAGCGGTGCTATCACCGGCAACGAGCACTATCAGTGTAACGGATCTCTGGAAGTCGGCGGACATACGATCAAGTGTCACAGCTACCGTTCCGGCGGTGAAGGAGATGTATCCGTACAGGATTCCATTGCCTGGTCCTGCAACGTGGCGCTGATGAAGATTGCAGCTACTTTGGGAAAAGAAGAGTTTGCCAAATTTCAGCAAACCTTTAACTTTGGATTAAAGACTAACGTGGATCTGGCAGGAGAAGCGAGAACGGCAAGCCTCCTGTTCCCGGTGGATCAGATGGGCAGTGCCGATCTGGCTACCAACAGTTTCGGACAGAACTTTAATGTAACAATGATCCAGATGATCACGGGATTCTGTTCCCTGATCAACGGCGGTTACTATTATGAGCCTCATATGGTGGATAAGATCACCAATTCCAGTGGAGCTACGGTACAAAACATTGAGCCCAGAGTGTTACGGCAGACCATTTCTGAGAGTACCTCGGCGAAGATCAGACAGTACTGCCGGGCTACCGTAATGGAAGAGGGTGGTGACCGCAGAACCGGTAGAACCGCAAGACCTGCAGGTTATGCCATCGGTGGCAAGACCGGTACCGCAGAGACCATTCCCCGTAAAAACGGTGAGTATGTCGTATCCTTTATGGGATATGCACCGGCGGATGATCCCCAGATTGCTATCTATGTGGTCGTAGATCGTGCCAATGCATCACCGCAGGATGATGCGAAGTTCGCAACCGGTATTGTACGAAATGTTCTGACGGAAGTATTGCCGTACCTGAATATTTTCATGACGGAGGAGCTGTCTGAGAAGGAGATCCAGGAGCTGGCAGAAAAACAGATCGAGATCACCAATCAGTATACCCAGAAGCCCGAGGACGGTGAAGATCAGAATAACGGTGACGGAACCGGTGATGGACAGACCGGAGACGATCAGACGGGCAGTGGAGATGGAACCGGCGACGCTCAGGGCGGTGATAATACAACGCCTTCCGAGGATTGGAGAAATTATCCGGTGGATCCGGCCACCGGTTATCTGGTAAGCCCGATTGACGGTGGACTGATCGATCCTGTTACGGGAGCGGATGTCGGCGGCGATGATTCCCTGGGGGACAGCCCGGTCAACAATAATCTGCTGAACCAGCAGAATGAATAGTAAGGTAATCTGACGAATAGCCTCACAGCAAGAGCAATAAAATGTAAAAAGCTCTTGTTGTGAGGTTTTTTTATGGCAGATCATCAGAATCGTTTCTTTCATCGGAAGAAGATCATGACCATATTTTTCGTATGTGCGGCAGTGCTCTGCGGACTGTTGGGAAGACTATTGTATCTGATGGTATGGCGGGCGGAATATTATGAGGAAGCGGCCACAAGGCTGCACGAAAGAGAGCGCAGCATCAAGGCGGCGAGAGGACGGATTCTGGATCGCAACGGGGTCGTGCTGGCGGACAACAAGATGGTCTGTACGGTATCGGTGATCCACAATCAGATCGAGGAGCCGGAGCAGGTGATCGCCATACTGGTGAAGGAACTGGGAATCTCCGAGGAAGAGGCCAGAAAGCGGGTGGAGAAATATTCCTCCATCGAGCGGGTGAAAAGCAACGTGGATAAGACCGTGGGAGACCGGATCCGGGAATATGATCTGGCCGGGGTAAAAGTGGACGAAGATTACAAGAGATATTATCCTTACGGGGATCTGGCCAGCAAGGTGCTGGGTTTTACCGGAGGAGACAATCAGGGAATCATCGGACTGGAAGTGGTATATGAAGAGATCCTGCAGGGGGATCCGGGAATGATCCTGACGATCACGGACGCCAAGGGGATCGAGGTGGATACGGCAGGGGAGCGTCGGGTGGAACCGGTGCCGGGCATGGATCTTCGTATCAGCATCGACCGGAACATCCAGGAGTATGCTACACAGCTGGCGGCGCAGGCCTGTGCCACCAAGGAGGCGGACAGTGTTTATATAGTGGCTATGAATCCGCAGAACGGCGAGATCCTGGCTATGGTGAATTATCCGGAGTTTGATTTGAATGACCCTTATACCTTACCGGAGCTGACGGAAGTGAAGGAGGACGGCAGCATTGTGGCGGTGGACCCGGCCACACTGACGGCGGAACAGAAACAGGAAAAGCTGAATGCCATGTGGCGAAACGGCTGTATCAACGACACCTACGAACCGGGATCCACCTTCAAGATCATCACGGCCGCTGCGGGACTGGAGGCGGGAGTGGTGACCCCGGAAAGCACCTTTTCCTGCCCCGGATTTATCATCGTGGATGACCGTAAGATCCGCTGCCACAAGATTGCCGGACATGGCGGCCAGACTTTTGTACAGTGCATGGAGAACAGTTGTAACCCGGCATTGATTTCCGTAGGCCTGCGGCTCGGTGTGGACAATTACTACCATTATTTTGAACAGTTCGGCCTAAAACAGCGCACCGGCATCGACCTGCCGGGAGAAGCTGGGACTATCATGCATAAAAAAGAGGATATGGGAAATGTGGAGCTGGCTACCGTGGCTTTCGGGCAGTCTTTCCAGATCACAGCAATCCAGCTGCTGACCACGGCGTCCTCCATTATCAACGGCGGCAACCGGATCACCCCGCATTTCGGCATCGAGGCGTTGGATCGGGACGGGGAGGTGGAAGAGACCTTTTCCTATCCGGTGCAGACGGGGATCGTCTCGGAGGAGACTTCGGCCACCATGCGCTACATTCTGGAAATGGTAGTGGCGGAAGGCTCCGGCAGAAACGGTCAGGTACAGGGCTTCCGCGTCGGCGGCAAGACTGCAACCAGCCAGACCCTGCCCAGAGGAAGCGGACGTTACATATCTTCCTTTATCGGCTTCGCTCCGGCGGATGATCCCCAGGTCATCGCCATTGCTATTATCAATAATCCCCAGGGCATCTACTACGGGGGGCAGGTGGCAGCACCGATCATAAGGCAGCTGTACGAAAATATTCTGCCCTATCTGGGACTGGAGAAGACCGAAGAGCCGGAGGAGACAGCGGAGTCCGGGGAGTGATGGCGGTCGCAGACTTCCCCAGGGACGATGTCGAAAACGATGGAAAGAAAAAGGTTCCGGCGGATGAAAATTTGACAAAATCCGCTGATGCCACCCTTTATAATGTTTCTGAAGGAGGGGTGCGATGCATTATGAACTCTACTTAGACAGTCTGTTCCTCCTCAATTTCGGGATGAATCTGCTGCTGCTTTGCCTGGTGGATCACAGCATGGGCCACACTGCCACGTGGTACCGGCTGCTTGCGGGAGCCGTGGTCGGAGCGGCCTGGTATCTGTTTCCTTTTTTATGGAAAGGAACAGCCGCCGGGAAGCTGTTGCTTTGTTTTCTGCCGGGGACAATACTTATGCTGTATGTGACATTTCACATTCGCAGCCTTGGGACGTTGTGGAACTATTTCCGAAAACTGATGCTGTCCACCTTCCTGATCGGAGGCATTCTGGCGGCACTGCTTCGGGGATTCCCAATGGGAAGAAATTATCTGCCTGGGATCGGTATGACCCTGGGAGTCGGAGCATTCTCCGGCTGGATACTTGTGCGGGGGCGCAAAAAGGAAGCGGAACAAGCCTGCTATTGTGAGGTTGTGTTACAGGGAGCGGAGGGACCGTTGCGCATTCATGCATTGGTAGACTCCGGCAATACCCTGACCGAACCTATCAGCGGAGCACCGGTATCGGTGCTGGACGCACGGATATTTTATCGGCTGTGGCCGGAGGGACTGTCTGGATTCCGGGTGATTCCTTATCACAGTGTAGGGAAAAAGAGCGGGATCCTTAAGGGATATCCGGTGCCGCAGATGACGCTCATACAGCAGGGTGTGGAACGAGAATACAGAAATGTATACCTGGCAGTGAGTGAGGAGATCGCGGGAGAAGAGATCCCGATGCTGTTACCTCCTGCGCTGTTGCAGGAGACGAACAAAGCACGAAGGAAGAAGGAAAAAATAAAAGAGCCGGACGATCCGGCAAGGCACAATGTGGCAGATAGGAGTAAATATGGTCTTAAAGATAGCAATACCGGGAAAAATGCAGTTTAAAATGATGCGCAGGGAGCCTTATCTGCTGCACCGGAAAGGAGATGTCCACTATATCGGTGGCGCGGAGGTACTGCCGCCGCCCCTGCCCAGTGAGCAGGAGAATCAGGTGATCGGTGATCTGGGGACGGAATACGAGGATGAGGCGAAAGCCATCCTGATCGAACATAACCTGCGTCTGGTGGTCTACATAGCCAAAAAATTCGATAACACCGGTGTAGGGGTGGAGGATCTGATCTCCATTGGCACCATCGGACTGATCAAGTCTATCAACACCTTCAATCCGGAGAAGAATATCAAGCTGGCAACCTATGCTTCCCGGTGCATTGAAAATGAGATACTGATGTATCTGCGCCGGAATAACAAGACGAAAATGGAAGTCTCGATTGACGAGCCGTTGAATGTAGACTGGGACGGCAACGAGCTGCTGTTGTCGGATATTCTGGGGACGGATGAGGATGTGATCTATCGCGGTATAGAGAATGAGGTGGAGCGGAAGCTTCTCATGAATGCCGTGAGCAAGCTGTCCAAGCGGGAGAAGACCATCATCAGACTTCGGTTCGGACTGGGGACAGTGGACGGACAGGAGATGACCCAGAAGGAAGTGGCCAATCTGTTGGGTATCTCACAATCCTATATTTCAAGACTGGAGAAAAAGATCATGCGGCAGCTGAAAAAGGAGATCAGCCTGCATATTTGACTTTGCATTCGGGACGGATACATGATACTATATAACATGTGCAGAATTGTGGGAGCTGCGTGGCAACAGAGCAGTTCGTGAACCATATAATACAGACAGGATAGTTTTCAGGTAACGGAATCGGAAGTAACCAAAAAGGACAAATACATGATACAGCGTGATGATATATTATCAATGGAATATTTAAAAAAGACGGAATTCACCGGATGCCACCAGGGGATGCGTTACCGTCTGGAGCAGACTGAGGACCCGGAGGGCGGCAAAAAGCTTCTCGTGACGGTCTGGCCGGAGCCCTTTAATTATTTTAAGACACCGGAGGAGAAGAAGCAGAGAGCCCTTTTTTCCTTTGACGAGGACGGTGTGGTGGACGCGGTTGGCTGGATGAACGACAGATTATTTGAGAATAAAAAGCTATGGGACGAGGCGCCTTCCCGCTGGGACACTTACCAGATGTAAAACGGGAATTTTAAGAGACAGATATAGGATGAAGAAAGAATGATTTGGAAATATATAATAAGGGATCTGAACGGTGCCATACAATATCTGCCCTATGGTGTGATGGCCGGTGCCGTCATGGGACTGATCCTGAATGCAATGAATGCCAGGAGGGAGCGGAAGGGAAAAGAAGCCTTTCCGATGGCAGGTCTCATGGTGTTTTCTTTGTACCTTATGATCATACTGGTGATTACTTTTTTCTCCAGAGAGGATGGCAGCCGGAACCGTGCCATGGATCTGGAGCTTTTCTCCACCTGGGGGATCAATACGAGAAATAACGCCTTCGTGGTGGAAAACGTGCTGCTTTTCATCCCGTATGGCTTTGCATGCCCCTGGGCATTTCCCTGGCTGAGGGGATTTTTCAGGAACATCTTTGCGGCTTTTGTGACCAGCCTGGGAGTGGAGACTTTCCAGCTCATTACCGGCAGAGGTTATTTTCAGATCGATGATATCCTGACCAATGTGCTGGGAGGAGTCATCGGATACTGGATGTTTTGGCTGGTGTATCATACGTTACAGAGAATACGAGGATCAAGGTCTATGCGGTAAGATAGCCCCGCATAGCTTTCAATGCATTTTTTTCCAGACGGGAGACCTGGGCCTGGGAGATGCCGATCATATCGGCCACCTCGGTCTGGGTCTTTCCTTCGAAAAAGCGCAGGGAGATGATATGGCGTTCTCTGTCGTTCAGACGTTTCATGGCCTCACTGAGGGAGAGATGTTCCACCCACGTCTCTTCCTTATTTTTTTTGTCACTGATCTGGTCCATGACGTAGAGGGTGTCACCACCGTCGGTGTAGACCGGTTCGTAGAGGCTCATGGGATTCTGCATGGCATCCAGGGCATAGACGATGTCCTCCTTGGAGATACCTACTTCTGCGGCAATCTCTTCCATGGTGGGCTCCTTCAGATTTTTCCTGGTCAGGGTATCGCGGGCGTAGATTGCCTTGTAGGCGGTGTCCTTCAGAGACCGTGAAACACGGATACTATTGTTATCCCGTAAAAATCTGCGTATCTCACCGATAATCATTGGAACCGCGTAGGTGGAAAATTTTACACCCAGCGTGGAATCAAAATTGTCGATGGCCTTGATCAGACCGATACAGCCGATCTGGAACAGATCGTCCACATTTTCCGCACTGCCGGAAAAGCGTTTGATCACGCTCAGGACCAGACGCAGGTTGCCTTCGATGTAGGTCTCTCTGGCGGCGGTATCTCCCTCCCGGATCTTTGCGAAGAGAGCTTCCTTGTCCGCTGCCTTTAGCAAAGGCAGTTTTGCTGTATTGACACCGCAGATTTCTACTTTTCCCTGTACCATAGAGACCTCCCAAGTTTTCTGAATCGTTGCTGATTTTTGATAACTACAGTATTCACAGGAGAGTCAGTGACTATACCGGCAAGAAAGATTTTCCAGTTTTTCCCGAACGGGAAGCGGAGAGGTATCATATAATAAATAGAAAGAAAACGGGAGGAGCAGAGTATGCTTTTTTCCGAGTTAAAATGCAAAGATGTGATCAATGTCAGAGACTGTAAAAAGCTGGGGCATGTATGTGATCTGGAGTTCGATGAGTGCAGCGGATGTATCTGTAAGATCATGGTGCCGGGTGGAAACCAGTGGCTGGGATTCCTGCGCTGTGAGCCGAATATCGTCATCCCGTATAAGGACATCAGACAGATTGGACCGGACATAATTTTAGTTGACATTAACTGCTGAATCTTCTATAATCTTAACATAAATAACACGTGGTTTTTATAAGGAGGATGCCTATGAAATGTCCGTTCTGTAGCCATGAAAATACCAGAGTCATCGATTCGAGACCGGCGGAAGATAACAACTCCATTCGCCGCCGTCGTGTATGTGATGAATGCGGTAAGCGATTCACCACTTACGAGAAGATCGAGACGATTCCGCTGATCATTATTAAAAAGGATAATAACAGAGAGGCCTATGACCGTGCCAAGATCGAGGCAGGGGTGCTCAGAGCCTGTCATAAACGTCCGGTCAGCGCACAGCAGATCACGACTTTGGTGGATGAGGTGGAGAACGAGATTTTCAACAGGGAAGAACGGGAGATCCCCAGCGGCACCATCGGTGAGCTTGTGATGAATAAGTTAAAGGATCTGGATGCGGTTGCTTATGTGAGATTTGCGTCCGTGTACCGGGAGTTCAAGGACGTGAATACCTTCATGGATGAGCTGAAGAGTGTTCTCAACGATAAGAATCACAATTAAAATCAGAACAGGACTTCTGTATTTACGGAATAGCACACCTCCGTCTGCCCGGCATAAGTTGGACAGGGAGGTATTTTTATGCGATAAATTCAGAAAACTGTGTTTTGGCGGAAGAAACGGTACAGACAGAAAAAATAGATTCCGGCAAGTACCAGCTGGCTGACCAGAATCCCCCACAGATATCCCTGCATACCGATCACGGGAATGGCAAAAAATACGAACAGGAGCCGGATCAGAAGACAGACCACGTTGGAGACAAAGATCCGCCCCGCCATTCCCAACCCCTGCAAAATGCTAGAGAGCGTGGTATCCAGATACAAAAAAGGACAGATGAATCCCAGCGTCACGATGAAATGCCCGGCCAGTTCACTGTGGAACAATTCGGTTCCCATCCAATCCCCCAGAAAAAGAAAACCGCACAGACAAAGAAAGCCCATGAGACTGCAGTATTTTACGGTACGCAGAGTGTCGTTCCATACGGCTTCCCGGTCACCTTTTGCATGATTTTCGGAGATGGTGGGGAGGAGAAGGACTGCCACGGAACCGGTGAGAGCATTGGGAAAAAAGATCATGGGCATGGCCATACCGGTGAGTACGCCGTATACACTTAAGGCTGTGGTGGTATCATAACCGTAGAGCAGAAGCTTCTGGGGAATGGAGACAGCTTCGATGCTCTGCAAAATATTCAGAACGATACGATTGGCGGTCAGGGGCAGTGCCATGCCCAACAGATCCCGGTAGACCGCGGAAGAAGGACAGATATTTTGCAGGGAAAGAACAGAGGCATCCGGATACAGGTGTATGTACAGGCAGATCAGAGCGATCAGCATGGACAGAAGCTCGCCGACGGTCAGACCTAAGACGGCCGCATTGATGGAGGGGGTGCGCCCCTCAGACAGATCGGCTCCGGTGACGAGAAAGACACAGCCGACTCTGGCCAGCTGCTCCAGAAGCTGCGTGAGGGCAGGAACGGAAGCTTTCTTTTTTCCATAGAAATAGCCGTTGATGCAGGCATGCAGCGCGGCAAAAGGAATAGAGAAGGACAGAATCCGCAGCATGGATATGGTACGGGCTTCTTTTAACAGGAAGGTTCCTATGGGTTCTGCGGCGAGAAACAGGACAGCATTGACTCCAAGGGACAGAGGGAGCGTGATGCTTGCCCCGGTCAGCAGCGTTTTCAGGTCATCGGAACGCCGCCCCGCAGTATTGGCGGCAACGAATTTGGAGATGGCGGTCTGGTAGCCGGCAGCTGTCAGGGAAAAGGAGAGAGACAGTGCGGGACTGAGCAGCTGATAGATCCCCATTCCTTCTTCTCCGAAGAGCCTGGACAGGTAGATCCGGTAGAAAAAACCGATGATGCGGGTGATAAGACCGGTGATCGTCAGAATCAGAGTACCGAAGATCAGAGGATGACGTTTGGCATGCTTCATAGCTTTTCGTTGGATCCTTTGCAGATAAAAGATCTTGCAAAAGTATATTCCATCCACCTTGTTGACAGAACTGCGCGGTGAATGCTATCATGAATAACAGTGAAATAAGCATGAAAATATGCGGAAATGAGGCAGTATGATATATTTAGATAATGCAGCAACTACCAAAACGGCACCGGAGGTCGTGGATGCGATGCTTCCGTACTTCAGTGAATACTACGGCAATGCCAGCACCATCTACAGTCTGGGTGCCGAGAGCAAGAAGGCCATGGATCATGCCCGCCAGACCATCGCAGACAGTCTGGGTGCGAAGCCGGAAGAGATCTATTTTACTGCCGGCGGTTCTGAGTCCGACAACTGGGCATTAAAAGCCACCGCAGAAGCCTATGCTTCCAAGGGAAAACATATCATTACCACGAAGATCGAGCATCATGCCATTCTTCATACCTGTGAGTATCTGGAGAAGCGAGGCTTTGAGATCACTTATCTGAATGTGGACAGAGACGGACTGATCAGTCTGGACGAGTTGAAGGCAGCCATTCGCCCTGACACGATTCTGATCAGTGTAATGTTTGCAAATAACGAGATCGGTACCATCGAACCCATTGCCGAGATCGGTGAGATCGCGAAGGAGCACGGTGTATTGTTCCATACCGATGCGGTACAGGCGTATGCACAGGTTCCCATCAATGTGGATGAAATGCACATCGACATGCTCAGTGCCAGCGGCCACAAATTAAACGGGCCCAAGGGTATCGGCTTCTTATATATCCGCAAGGGTGTGAAGATCCGTTCCTTTGTACACGGCGGAGCACAGGAGAGAAGCCGCAGAGCCGGTACAGAGAACATTCCTGGTATCGTGGGACTGGGTGCTGCTGTAGAGCGCGCTATGCGTATTATGGATACCAAGACTCGCAAGGAGATCGAACTGCGGGATTATCTGATCGGACGTCTGGAGAACGAGATCCCTCACTGCTGGCTGAACGGTCACCGCACGAAGAGACTTCCGAACAATATCAACTTCTCCTTCCTGTTCATCGAAGGAGAATCCATGTTGATCATGCTGGATATGAAGGGTATTTGCGCTTCCAGCGGTTCTGCATGTACTTCCGGATCTCTGGATCCTTCCCATGTACTGCTGGCTATCGGCTTAAAGCATGAGGAAGCACACGGCTCCTTGCGTCTGACCTTATCTGAGGAAAGCACGAAGGAAGAGATGGACATCGTGGCGGAAGAAGTGAAGAAAATTGTACAGAGACTGCGGGATATGTCTCCTTTATATGAAGATTTCCTGAAAAGCCAGAAGAACAACTAAGTGAGAAAGAAGAGGATAACAGATACATGTACAGTGAAAAAGTAATGGACCACTTTCAGAACCCCAGAAATGTAGGGGAGATCGAGGATGCCAGCGGCGTAGGTACCGTGGGCAATGCAAAGTGCGGAGATATTATGAGAATGTTCCTGGACATTGACGAGAACGGGATCATCCGGGAAGCAAAGTTCAAGACCTTCGGCTGCGGCGCTGCCGTAGCTACCAGCTCCATGGCTACCGAACTGGTAAAGGGTAAGACCATTCAGGAAGCATTACAGGTAACGAACAAGGCTGTAATGGAGGCTCTGGACGGACTGCCGCCCGTAAAGGTACACTGCTCACTGCTTGCAGAGGAAGCGATTCATGCAGCACTGTGGGATTATGCAGAGAAGAACCATATCACCATCGAAGGACTGCAGAAGCCCAAGAATGACATCAGTGAGGGCGAAGAAGAGGAAGATTATTAAGATCTATGAAGAAAAAAGTAGTAGTAGGCATGTCCGGGGGAGTAGATTCCTCCGTGGCAGCCATGTTATTGAAGGAACAGGGCTATGACGTGATCGGCGTCACTATGCAGATCTGGCAGGACGAAGAGGAAGCAGCCAAGGAAGCCAACGGCGGCTGCTGCGGACTGTCGGCGGTGGATGATGCCAGAAGAGTAGCACAGAGACTGGAGATTCCTTATTATGTCATGAACTTTAAGAAGGAATTCAAATGCCATGTCATGGACTATTTTGTGGCAGAGTATTTAAGAGGCCATACCCCCAATCCCTGTATTGCCTGCAACCGTTATGTGAAGTGGGAATCCCTGCTGCAGAGAAGCCTGGAGATCGGGGCGGATTATATTGCCACGGGACATTATGCGAGGATTGACAGGCTGCCGAATGGCCGTTTTGCCATCCGTAATTCCGTTACCGCAGCCAAGGATCAGACCTATGCGTTGTACAATCTGACCCAGGAGCAGCTGGCACATACCCTGATGCCGGTGGGTGAATATACCAAGGATGAAATCCGCGTCCTGGCAGAGGAGGCGGGACTTCCGGTGGCGCATAAGCCGGACAGTCAGGAGATCTGTTTCGTGCCGGACAATGATTATGCTTCCTTTATTGACAGAGAAGCCGGCGAAAAGGTGCCGGGACCGGGCAATTTTGTCACGGAGGACGGCAGGATCTTAGGCCGGCATAAGGGCATTACCCATTATACACTGGGACAGCGCAGAGGACTGGAACTTCCTATGGGGGAAAGAGTGTTTGTCACCGCCATCCGTCCCGAGACCAATGAAGTCGTCATCGGTTCCAATCAGGAACTCTTTACGGATAAAGTGCTGTGCGATCATGTGAATTATATGACAGTGGAAGATCTGACAGAGCCCACCAGAGTATTGGCGAAGATCCGTTACAACCATAAGGGAGAATACGGAACTCTGACAAAACAGCCGGACGGTAAAGTGCTCTGTACCTTTGACGCACCGGTACGTGCCGCAACACCGGGGCAGGCCATGGTATTTTATCAGGATGAGCATGTACTGGGCGGCGGAACCATTATTCTGTAGGAAAGCGCTCAAAGAGGAGGTCTCTGTGTCCTACGGATACAAAGATTTGTATAGCGGAAAAGATCGGGATCACTATTGTTACAATAGTGGTCCTGCATTTTTATCACGGCGTATGACAACAGTGGCACCGACGTGCATATAATAGTAGAAAGCTTTTAACAACAGCAGGAGTGTTTATGGATTATCGTTTTTCATTTCAGAGACCTATGAGAAGAAGCAGTTTCGGCTCCATGAAGGGAACCATTGTGGATCTGGTACCGGCAGGACAGGGTGGCCGCAGAGCCGATGGATGCCTTTTGTTCGCTACAATCGAGGATACGGACGGCAACACGGTGAACTTTTTCATCAACCCGGATACGTATGTGGTGGATTTCACTACACTGTCGGTTGGAATGATGGCAACCTTCTGGTATCGCAACGATGCGCCCATGCCCCTGATCTATCCGCCTCAGTATACGGCAGTGGTAGTGGCTGAAGAGAGAAGCGACCGGA
Source organism: Waltera sp. (assembly GCF_046969025.1). Lineage (NCBI taxonomy): Bacteria > Bacillati > Bacillota > Clostridia > Lachnospirales > Lachnospiraceae > Waltera > Waltera sp. The sequence continues at coordinate 159,234 of NZ_JBKVQF010000001.1, forward strand.
ATGTGGATGTGAGCTACTACAGCAATTCCCTGGTCAATGAGGAGCAGACATTGCAGCTGAATCTGGATGGCACAGTGGATGTGCGTACCGTGAACAACCAGTATTTCCAGGCGAGTCCCGCGAACCATAATCTGGTGGTCATCTATTCCTCTTCCACGAGAAGCATTCCTGCCCAGACCACGCCGTCTACAGTGGTGGTACTGTGTGACAGAAACTGTGGTTAGGCAGACAAAAGAGGACAGTTGTAGTCCATTGACCTATTGAGATTTTTGCAAAAATGTTATACCATAAAATAATCCCCTATAGAATGATGTCGGGGGCAAAAGTCCCCGACTTTGATGCCTACGGATTGTTCCGTGCTGCGCACTCCCACAATCCGCCCCAATATTCGCATATCGTGGGATTATCATCCCACTTTATGCTCATATCGGGGCGGGTCCCAAGGTCTTTCGCCCACATATGAGCAAGCTCATGTGTGCTTAGACCTTTTGACCCTGGCACCATAGAATATACCCATGGCTGTCTGTGCGCAGTGCAGGCAGCCTGTAAGGGGGAGATTACTTATGATCTGGCAGAACGAAAGAGAAAAGAGGACATTATGGGTAAGAAAAAGCAGATGCGTTCTGAAGTAAAAGGGAATGTGAAAAACAGTATAGGAAGAATTGCGTTTGCAGCATTGGCTGTGCTCTTACAGATCGGCTGGATACTGGTATTAATGATCAAACTGTATCAGTATTCTTCAGTGATCTCTCTGCTGACCAGCCTGTTTGCGCTGGCGGTGGCACTCAGGATTTATGGGAAACATACCAATGCCGCATTTAAGATGCCCTGGATCATCGTAATATTGGCATTTCCTGTGTTCGGTCTGTGTATTTACGGATTGTTCGGACATAAAGAGGCTATGCATAAAATCATCCGGAAATTTGAGGATGTGGATGCACAACTGATTCCTCTGAATGTGCAGGATGAGACCATATTGCAGCAGCTGGAGCAGGAAGATCCTCTGCTGGCAAATCAATGCCATTATATCTGGAAGTATGGTAATTATCCGGTGTATGACACGACAGCTGTGAAATTCTATCCGGAAGCTTATCTGGGATACGAGGAACAGCTTAAGGAGCTGGAGAAGGCAAAGCACTTTATATTCCTGGAATATCATGCCATAGAGGAGGCAGAGGCTTTTGCACGGCTGAAGGATGTATTGGCAAGAAAGGCTGCCGAGGGCGTGGAAGTCCGTATTCTGTACGACGATGTGGGCTGTATCGGCTTTTTGGATAAAAGCTTTATAGACCGCATGAATGCCATCGGTGTACAGTGCCGGGTATTTAACTATGTAGTGCCCTTTTTAAATATTTTCATGAATAACCGCGACCATCGTAAGATCATGGTCATCGACGGAAAAGTAGGATTCACCGGTGGATATAACCTGGCGGACGAGTATTTCAATATCACGCATCCTTACGGTTACTGGAAGGATACTGGAGTGAAGCTGACCGGCAGAGCGGTACAGAACTTTACCATGATGTTCTTGGAAATGTGGAATGTTATGGGACAGGCGGACACGGATTATGAAAAGTATCTGAAGGCGTCGCAGGAAGGTGTGGAAGACGGAAATGTGCAGAAGGCGTCCGGCTATGTACAGCCCTATGCGGATTCTCCTCTGGACGGAGAGCCGGTGGGAGAGAATGTCTACCTGAACCTGATCAAGACAGCGAAAAAACGCCTCTATGTGGCAACTCCTTATCTGATCATCAGTGATGAGATGACGAGAGAGCTGGGACTGGCGGCAAAACGTGGCGTGGATGTACGGGTATTTACCCCCGGTATTCCGGATAAAAAAGTAATCTACGGTGTGACCAGATCCTATTATTCCGGACTGGTGCGCCAGGGTGTGCGGGTTTATGAATATACCCCGGGTTTCCTGCATGCGAAGCAGATGCTCTGCGATGAGGATACGGCGACCGTCGGTACCATCAATATGGATTACCGGAGCCTGTATCATCATTTTGAAAACGGTGTGTGGATGCACGGCTGTGATGCCATCCGGGATATTGAGGCGGATTTTGATAAGCTGATACAGGATAGTGAGGAAGTCACCGATAAATACCGGGATGGAAGGAAAAATATGGCAGTGAGAGGCTGGCAGTGTATCATGCGGCTGATCGCGCCGTTGCTGTAACAGACATCATAACGGAAAGCTGGAGATTACGATGAAAATACTGGTCAGTGCTTGTCTGCTGGGCGAAAACTGTAAATATAACGGGAAAAATAATTACAGCGAGTGTGTGGCAAAATATCTGGAAGGGCATGAGGTGATCCCGGTATGTCCTGAGGTGCTGGGAGGACTTCCGACCCCGAGGGATCCGTCGGAGATCGTGAGCGGCGAGGTCATAAACTGTAAAGGCATAAATGTGGACAGGCAGTTTCGGGAAGGCGCAGAGGAGGCTCTGCGGATCGCCAAAGAGAATGGCATCGATCTGGCAATCTTACAGTCACGAAGCCCCAGCTGCGGCGTAAAGCAGATTTATGATGGAAACTTTACCGGTAAACTCATCCCCGGACAGGGAGTATTTGCACAATTGCTGGAAAAGAACGGCTTCCGGGTGATGGACTGTGAGGAAATATAATGGCAAAAATATTATTGTTTGGCGTGAGTACACAAAAAGACCGGGCTGTGCGTGTGGCAGCGGAGAAAATAGGTGTGGATGTGACGGCGGTGAACCGCAGGGACTATGGACAGAAGATCGGAACACTGGCGGAAATCAGCGGTTTTCATAAGAATGGAAAAATATATAACGGTCCTGATTTTGCAATGGAAATGCTGGTGTTTTCCGGAATGGATTCGCAACAGGTGGATGCATTCCTGGCAGAATATAAGGCAACCGGCTTACCACCGGTTGCCCTGAAGGCGATTGTGACACCGTATAATGTCTCATGGACAGCGGATGCGTTGCTTCGCGAGCTGATGAAGGAACACATTCAGCTTGGAGGATAGGGAATAAAGAAAATTACAGCTTGTGATATTCCGGGCTGCGCTTTTCGTAGATTGTGTAATATTTGAAACCGCACAGCTGCAGGATCTCGGAGGCAAGATCCAGATAGGATCCCACATCCTGAGGTTTGTGGGCATCGGTTCCTACGGTGATGATCTCACCGCCCAGCTCATGATAGCGGCGCAGAACATCGGTACAGGGATGAGGCTGTCTGAGACCGTAGCGGAAGCTTCCGGTGTTCAGTTCCAGACCTTTTCCCTGCTGCACTAAAAGCTCCAGGATCGGATCAATGGCATCCTTATATTTGTCATAGGAATAGTTCTTGTCCTTGGTGGGAGCCACACGGACGATATAGTCCAGATGTCCCAATACATCATAATCGTCATGGCATTTCAGATTCTCCAGTGTCTCTGCAAAATAAGCCCGGATGGCTTCTTCCTCGGAGGAGAATTTCTCGAAATATTCCGGATAATAGGGATCCATTCCTTTGCAGAGATGAGTGGAGCCGATGACGAAATCAAAATCATAGGCGGAAATAAAATCTTCGTTGCGGTCAGTCAGATGAGGCTGCAATCCCAGCTCCACGCCGAAGAGGATCCGCATTTTCCCTTCATATTTCGCGCGGCAGCGGAGCACGTCGTACAGATAGGAATCCGTATTTAGTAAAAAGATCGTTCCCGGTCCTTCCTCGGTGCGGGGATAATCAAAATCGTTATGCTCGGTAAAACACATGGTCTCCAGTCCCAGAGCGAGACCTTTATCGATCATCTCCGGCATGGGAGCCTGGGAATCTCCCGAAAAAGAAGAGTGAAGATGACAATCTGCTTTGATAGACATATTTTTCATCCTTTCTGGTTATCATAATACGAACCTATTATAGCAAAAATGAAGGGAAAAACCATAGCATTTCTAAACAAACTGTAAAATTTACCACAAAATCACAAATATTTTTCATTTACATCTTGAATTATAATCAGGAATTAGGTAAAATGTCTTTGCTGATAAAATTTTGACAATCTGTGAATAACGGAAAGCCAAAAGATATAAAATTAAAATTTTAGGAGGAAACTAAAATGGCAGTAAGAGTAGCAATTAATGGTTTTGGCCGTATTGGTCGTCTTGCATTCAGACAGATGTTCGATGCAGAAGGATATGAAGTAGTAGCAATCAACGATTTAACCAGCCCTAAGATGCTGGCACATCTGTTGAAGTATGATTCTTCTCAGGGTGTTTACAAGTATGCAAGCACCGTTGAGGCTGGCGAGGACAGCATCACCGTTAACGGCAAGACCATCACCATCTACAAAGAGGCTGACGCAAGCAAGCTTCCTTGGGGTGAATTAAAGGTTGATGTAGTTCTGGAGTGTACCGGATTCTACACCTCTAAGGAGAAGGCTTCCGCACATATCACTGCCGGTGCTCGTAAAGTTGTTATTTCTGCTCCCGCAGGTAACGACCTTCCTACCATCGTATACAATGTTAACCACAAGACCCTGAAGCCCGAAGATACCGTTATCTCCGCAGCTTCCTGCACCACCAACTGCTTAGCACCTATGGCTAAGGCTCTGAACGATTGCAGACCTATCATGAGCGGTATCATGACCACTGTTCACGCTTATACCGGTGACCAGATGATCCTTGACGGACCTCAGAGAAAGGGCGATCTGAGAAGAAGCCGTGCAGGCGCTTGCAACATCGTTCCCAACTCTACCGGTGCAGCTAAGGCAATCGGCCTGGTAATTCCCGAACTGAACGGCAAGCTGATCGGCTCCGCTCAGCGTGTTCCGACCCCTACCGGTTCTACCACCATTCTGGTAGCAGTAGTTAAGGGCGCTGTAACCAAGGAAGAGATCAACGCAGCAATGAAGGCTGCTTCTACCGAGTCCTTCGGTTACAACACCGATGAGATCGTATCTTCCGATATCGTAGGCAGCACCTACGGTTCCATCTTCGATGCAACTCAGACCATGGTTGCTCCTATGGAAGATGGCAATACTCAGGTACAGGTTGTATCCTGGTATGATAACGAGAACAGCTACACCTCTCAGATGGTTCGTACCATCAAGTACTTCAGCGAGTTAGCATAAGCCGACAGGCGTTAACGCGTAAAGACCTATCAGGGTCCGGTCTTACAAGGACCGGGCCCTTTTTAGATACTAAAATAATTGGAGGTTAATACCATGGGATTAAATAAGAAATCTGTAGATGACATTAACGCAAAGGGAAAGAGAGTCCTGGTAAGATGCGACTTTAACGTTCCCTTAAAGAATGGTGAGATCACTGACGATACCCGTATCGTTGCAGCTCTGCCTACCATCAAGAAGCTGATAGGCGATGGCGGTAAGGTAATTCTTTGCTCTCATCTGGGTAAGGTAAAGAATGGCCCCAACGAAGGCGAATCTCTGGCACCTGTTGCCAAGAGACTGTCCGAGAAGCTGGGCAAAGAGGTTACTTTCGTAGCTGACTACAATGTAACCGGCGAAGCAGCTACCAAGGCTGTTGAGAACATGAAGGAAGGCGACGTTGTTCTGCTTCAGAATACCCGTTTCCGTGGCGCAGAAGAGACCAAGAACGGTGAGGAATTCAGCAAAGAACTGGCTGACCTGGCTGATCTGTATGTATGTGATGCATTCGGCTCTTCTCACAGAGCACATGCTTCCGTAGCAGGTGTTACCAAGTTCATCACCGCTAAGGGTGGTCAGAACGTAGTAGGTTACCTGATGGAGAAGGAGATCAACTTCTTAGGTAAGGCTGTAGAAGATCCCGTAAGACCTTTCGTAGCTATTCTGGGCGGTGCAAAGGTTGCAGACAAGCTGAATGTTATCTCCAACCTGTTAGAGAAGTGCGATACCCTGATCATCGGTGGTGGTATGGCTTACACCTTCTTAAAGGCTCAGGGCTATGAGATCGGTAAGTCTCTGGTAGATGATACCAAGATCGACTACTGTAAGGAAATGATGGAAAAGGCTGAGAAGCTGGGCAAGAAGCTGTTACTGCCTGTTGATTCCGTAACCATCGCTGATTTCCCTAACCCGATCGATGCTCCTGTTGAGGTTCAGGTATATGATGTTACCAACATGCCCGCAGACAGAGAGGGATGCGATATCGGACCCAAGACCGCAGCTCTGTATGCTGAGGCTGTTAAGACTGCTAAGACCGTTGTATGGAACGGACCTATGGGCGTATTCGAGAATCCTACCCTGGCAGCAGGTACCATCGCTGTAGCTAAGGCTCTGGCTGAGACCGATGCAACTACCATTATCGGTGGTGGTGACTCTGCAGCAGCTGTTAACCAGCTTGGTTTCGCTGACAAGATGAGCCATATTTCTACCGGTGGCGGTGCTTCCCTGGAGTTCCTGGAAGGCAAAGAGCTTCCCGGCGTGGCAGCAGCAGACGACAAATAAATAGAAATAATAAAGCTTTCCCACGGAATGTATTCGAACCTGCCTGCAGGCACAGATGCATCCTGTGGGAAACACAATATAAGAAAAGAAGAGGTGTATGATTATGGCAAGAAAGAAGATCATTGCCGGCAACTGGAAGATGAATATGACTCCCAGCCAGGCAGTAGAGCTGATCAATACATTAAAGCCCCTCGTAGCAAATGATGAAGTAGACGTACTTCTGTGCGTTCCCGCAATCGACATCATTCCCGCTATGGAGGCAGCAAAGGGTTCCAATATCATGATTGGTGCGGAGAATATGTATTTCGAGGAGAAGGGTGCTTTCACCGGCGAGATTTCTCCCGCAATGCTGGATGATGCAGGCGTGAAGTATGTGATCATCGGACACTCCGAGAGAAGAGAGTACTTTGCAGAGACCGACGAGACCGTGAATAAGAAGGTTCTCAAGGCTTTCGAGCATGGCATTACTCCCATCATCTGCTGTGGTGAGACTCTGACGCAGAGAGAGCAGGGTGTTACCATCGACTTCATCCGTCAGCAGATCAAGATCGCATTCCTGAACGTAACTGCTGCACAGGCAGCAACTGCTGTCATCGCATACGAGCCTATCTGGGCTATCGGTACTGGCAAGGTAGCTACTACCGAGCAGGCACAGGAAGTATGTAAGGCAATCCGTGAGTGCATCGCTGAGATCTATGATGATGCAACCGCAGCAGCTATCCGTATCCAGTACGGCGGATCCGTATCTGCTTCCAGCGCTCCCGAGCTGTTTGCACAGGCAGACATCGACGGTGGTCTGGTAGGCGGCGCTTCCCTCAAGGCTGACTTTGGGCAGATCGTAAACTATAAGTAATAGAACAATTGCACAAAAAATAAGGGCTCAAAACCCTTGCAAAAAGAGGATTCTTTGTTGAAAGCCAACAATGGAATCCTCTTTTGTTATGTTATATAATTTAATAAGTATCACCTTTTTCTATCACTAAACTATCATCAGGAATGATGGGTTATGTCATTTTCTTACGTAGATTATGACAGATAGATTAAAATGAATGTGGTTGGTCGGGTGTTTATAAGGTATAATTTTATATTATAGCATGACTCGCTTTTGGCTATGGAATAAGGCTATGATTTCTGTTTTAGGTTTTTGAAGGTCTGAGACACATGGAAAGTCAGGAAACACTATATGAAATATGTATTTACCAATGGAAAAATATTAAACGGTACAAAAGACATGCAGGTACAGGAGGGGCAGGTTATTCTGGTGGAAAATGAGAGGATTACAGAGATCCTGCCTGCGGAGGAAGCCGGGAAAAGGAATCTGACAGCATCCGGATATGAAGAAATCGACTTACAGGGAAAATATATCCTGCCGGGGCTGATCAACATGCATGTCCATCTGGCAGGCAACGGAAAGCCCCAGAAGAAACAGCGTGACAATGAAGCACTGGTCAAAAAGATCATGAGCAATGGCCTGACAAAGGCTATCGCCTACAATATGGTCTGCGGTTTTGCAAAAGACGAACTGTACAGCGGTGTGACTACGATCCGTACTGTGGGTGGACTGGGAGATTTTGACACCAGACTGCGGGACGACATTGCCGCTGGTAAAAAGCCCGGCCCCAGAATTCTGGCTGCCAATGAAGGAATCTCTGTGCCCGGCGGACATATGGCAGGCTCTGTAGCTATCGCCGCAGACAGCGTGGAAGAAGCGCTGCAGCACTTAGAGACTTCGAAGGCACAAAAGGTGGATCTGGTGAAACTTATGATCACCGGCGGCGTGCTGGATGCGAAGGAAAAGGGTGTGCCCGGCGAACTGAAGATGGCCCCTGAAATGGTAAAGGCAGTCTGTGACAAGGCCCACACCATGGGGTATATGGTGGCAGCCCACGTGGAATCTCCGGAGGGGGTAAAGGCAGCTCTGAAAAACGGGGTGGATTCCATTGAACATGGTGCAAAAGCAGATGAAGAAATGATTTCACTTTTCAAGGAACATAATGCATTTTTGTGTACCACATTGTCTCCAGCACTTCCTTATGCATTGTTTGACCGATCCATTACCAATGCCTCTGAAGTGGAGCAGTTTAATGGCAATGTTGTATTTGAAGGTATTATCGACTGTGCGAAGGCAGCCATTGCCAATGATATTCCGGTGGTGCTGGGCAATGATGTGGGATGCCCCTGGATCACCCAGTACGATTTCTGGCGGGAGCTGTACTATTTCCACAAGTATGTGGGAGTATCCAACGCTTTTGCACTGTATACCGCAACCTGCCGCGGCGCCGAGATGGCGGGTATCGGAGATATCACCGGTACACTGGAACCCGGCAAATGCGCGGATATGATCGTGGTGGAGAAGAATCCGTTAGAAGATCTACTGGTGCTTCGAAATGTGGATATGGTCATCGTACAGGGAAAAGTGATCCGTGCTCCCAAGGTGAAGAAAAAGCAGATCGTAGAGACGGAGCTGGACAAATTTCTGAATTAGAATGGAACGGCAATGTCTGTTTCCGTAGAATAGAATTGTATTCTGATGCGTGAATATTGTATAATAAAAACTATGCAGGACAGGAAAACTCCGCTGCATAGTTTTTATTTTTGACAGATTATGGGAAATTATAGGAAAAAGAAAATGACATTTGAAAAATTAGAAAAAAACCTCATGGATGTGGTTCTGGAGGAGCAGGCAAAATTAGGCTTCCGCAGAGAGAAGATCCGCCTGTATTATCCGTTATCTACACTGAATCACTTGCTGGGTACACAGGATACGGCGGAACAGATGGAAGTTACACTGGCCGGACAGCCGGAGAGCATGACAATAAAGCTTGGAAAACTGGCTGTGAGCCGTAAGGAAGATCGTTTCTGCCTCTGTATTCCAGAGGAAGGCAGTGCTTATGTCCATGAGCATTTTGCAGAGAAGGGATTCATCTATGAACTGATCCGCCTGATCGGGCAGCATGACTGTAAGATGGAGGATATCCGACAGTTATTTTTGCGGTACAGTGAGAATATTTATGTGGAAGAGATGCGGGGCGAGGACTTTGATGTCATGATCCGTTTCCCGGAGGAAATGGGAGATCCCTACTGTTATTGTTTTCGGGAGGAAGGGTGCCATGTGATCTATCACCGATTCCTGCTGGAGGATTACGCAGACCTGATGAAAGCATGAGACAATCATGGTAAACGAACGATAAGAAAAGATTATGTGTATTTTACGATATGGAAATACGATGGAATCTATGGTAGGATAAAAAAGGTTCTACGAAGAAAAATGTCGTAAAAGGCAGAAGGCGAGGGGTAAAATGATCTTTAGATGTAAAAACTGCGGCGGTAATGTAGTTTACAGCCCGGAGAGAAAGAAGATGTTCTGTCCTTTCTGTGAGAGTGAGGACAGCGAAGAACGCGAGGACGGCGTGATCGAGACAAGCGGTGAGGAAAACGGCACTGCGGAAGGAACGGTCCAGGCAGCGGGAGCCGGACAGCCGGTCAGCAGAATGGCAGCAGCCGAGGGTGCTGCGCAGAAAAAGGTGACAAAGGTATGTCCCAACTGTGGTGGCGAGATTCCCATGACGGTAAACACCTCCGCTACACAGTGTCCTTATTGTGACAATTATGTGATCGTGGATGATCAGATTTCCGGGGCCTACACACCGCATATGCTGATTCCATTCCATATGGGCAAGGAAGTCTGCAAGAAGCTGATCCGTGATAAATTTGAGAAATGTATTTTTGCACCGACGGATTTTCTGTCGGAAGTAAGAATGAACGGTATTTACGGTGAGTATGTACCGTTCTGGTTCTACGATTACAATACCAACTGCACGTTCCACGGTGAAGGTACCAAGGTGCGTAGCTGGACGACCGACAATACACAGTATACCGAGACCTCATATTATGATATTGTCCGTGATATGGACATTGATTTTGTGAAGATTCCTGTGGATGCTTCCGTGGAAATGCCGGATGATGTCATGGATCTGATGGAGCCCTTTGATTACAAGGAACTGCAGGAATTTAAGCCAGAATATCTGTCTGGATTTCATAGTGAACGCTACAATATGACTTCCGATCTGGTGGAGAGCCGTGCCAAAGCCAAGATGCAGGAGGATGCACAGAAGATGCTGCATGACAGCTATTCTGGATATTCCAGTGTCCGCAAAATGGGAGAAAACATCAACGTGACGGACAGTTCTGTAAGTTATGGTCTCCTGCCAGTATGGAAGTATGACTATAGCTACAAAGGCAAAGAATATCCTTTCTATGTAAACGGACAGACCGGTAAACTGGTAGGTACTGCACCGATTTCCAAAGCAAAGGTGTGGGCTTATGCGGGAACACTTGGTGTGACACTGGCGGCAATTCTATGCATGGTGAATGCAATCGCCAGTCTGGTGTAGAGATTATGAGGGAAGGATAACGGGACAATGGAAAAAGATATTAAGAAAGAAGCACTGAGACAGTACCTGAAATATTTTAAGGTATGGTTCATCATTGCCGGAGTGCTGGCGGTTATTACCATCGGAGCGGCAGTCGTTCATCTGCTTACACCGAAGACTGTCCGGGGCAACAGCCAGGATCCCACAGAGCGTGTGTTTGACTATGCGGATATGCTGACAGACGAAGAGGAGCAGAGCCTGCGGGAATATATAGCAGAGTGTGAGGAAAAGATCCAGGCGGACATCGTGATCGTAACGATCTCCGAATCCGTAGAGTATGATCTGCAAAATCCGGGTCTTGCGGAGGCATTTCATGCGAAGGAAGTCGGCAGTACCGACTGGAGTACAGCCATGAGAGATCTGGCGGATAACTTCTATGATTACAACAATTTCGGTTATGACAAGGTACACGGCAACGGAGTTCTACTGCTGGACAATGCCTATGAAGGACAAAAGGGAAGCTGGCTGTCTACCTGTGGAAATGTCTATGATTATTTTGGCGATTACGAGATCGACCAGGCCCTGTACGCAGTGGATGATTACATAGACGAAAGCCCCTACAAAGCGTATAAGAATTGTATCAGTTATGTGACCAGGACCATGGAGGAAAGTAAGGAAAGCATGCCGATGACCTTTTCTCCCTGGATCCTGACAGGTCTTGTCGTTGCACTGATCTATGCCGCAGTGAACCTGCATCAGAGAAAAGCAAAGGATACTACTACGGTCAATCAGTATCTTGATGGCAAAAAGCCCAAGATCAACAATACCAGAGACCAGTATCTGCGTAAGAACGTGGTGACCCGCAGGATCGAGACCAGCAGTAGCAGTAGCGGACACAGCAGCGGACACAGCGGCGGTCACGGAGGAAGTCATCGGAGCAGCAGCGGTGTCAGCCATGGCGGCGGTGGCCATAGAAGATAAAATAACAAGTTCCATTCCTGGAACAAGAGATCCGGCGTATCGGGTGCAGACAGACACTCATACGCCGGTTTTTTCGTTTTACGGAGGAAGGAGCGACGGCGGGAAACAGTAGTGGAAAATTTTTCCATGGGTTGACAGGAAGCCTGCAGACAGGTATAATCAGACTTGTGATGTAACAATTCTGTAATATATTTGTAAAAGGATTTTAAAGAAGAATTTATGATAAAACATACAAGAGAAAAACAAGTAAAGATCGTAGCCACCGGCCTGGCATTGTGTATGCTGGCGGCACCGCTTTCCGCTTCCGCTGCAGAAAGCAGTGTCCTCATGGCATCCGGCGGTGTGGCTTCTGTCCTGGAGACGGAGCGTACACTGGAGGAATACATCCAGATCGCACAGGATGCCCAGGGAGCTTCCTGGGGCTATACCAATATCGGTGTGGCCAATGTGGAATCCGGTAATCTGAATGTGAGAGCGGTATCTTCCACAGACGGTAAGTTGGTAGGTAAGCTTCCCAAGGATGCGGCCTGTGAAGTGGTCGAGACCGTAGATGACTGGGCACATATCAAGTCCGGTGAAGTGGAAGGTTATGTCAGCAAGGAATTCCTGCTGACTGGACCGGAAGCCAGAATCCGAGCCATGGAACTGGTTCATACGGTAGCCATTGCCAATACCGATGGCCTGAATGTACGTCAGGAGCCCAATACCACCAGTGAGATCGTGACTCAGGTGGGACAGGGAGAAGAGATGGAGTATGTGGAGACCGGTTCCGACGGCTGGGTGAAGATTTCTATTGATGGCGAAGATGCTTATGTATCCCAAGATTATGTCACAGTGGAAGAAAAGCTGGATACCGCCATCACCATGACAGAGCTTCTCTACGGACAGGGGGTATCCGATGTCCGCGTAGATCTGGTAGAATATGCAAAACAGTTCATAGGTAACCCTTATGTCTGGGGAGGCACCAGCCTTACCAAGGGTGCGGACTGCTCCGGTTTCGTTCTCAGCGTATTCAAGAAATACGGCATTACCCTGAGCCATTCCTCCAGAGCACAGGCCAATGAGGGCACCAAGATCAGTGCATCCGAGCTAAAGCCCGGTGATCTGGTATTCTATGGTAACGGCAAGGGTAATATTAATCACGTAGCTATTTATATCGGTGGAGGACAGGTAATTCACGCCAGCAGCCCGAAGACCGGTATCAAGATCAGCAGCTATAAGTATCGTACACCTGTGAAATGTGTCCGTGTCATTCACGACTGATAAAAAGCATTGCTTTCGCAAAAGGGCGGGGCAATGCTTTTTTGCATTCGGAGACATGCGAGTGCCTTTTCTTTTACAATTGCGTTTCACGGGGAACTATGATACTATTTTTGTATATATCGGCGGTCCCTGAACGAAAAAAAGGGGCTTCGTACAGAGACGAAAATGGGTGAGGAATATGCGGAAAGTAGCTTTGATCACCGACGGCTGGAGAAGGTTGTTTACCTATGCCTGGCCGGCAGGTATTTTACAGAGAATAAAAGAAACGAACGAAGAGGTAAATCTATATATTTTCAATAGTACTGGCAACTGGAGCAGAGATGCTGGGTACAACAGGGCAGAATATAATATTTTTAACCTTCCGGATCTGTCAGAGTTCGACGGCATTATTCTGGAATTGAACAATATCAGCTCTCCGGCAGTGCTGGCGGAAGTGATCCACAAGGCGAAGCAGTCGCACCTTCCGGTAGTCTCTATTGCCAACGAGCTGGAAGATTTTTATTATGTGGGTATTGACAATTATTCTGCCATGAAGCAGGTGATCGCACATATGCATGAGGTGCATAACTGCAAAAAATTCTGGCTGCTGGTGGGGGCTGACAGCAATTATGAGAGCAGCTGCCGACTGCAGGGAATGCTTGACTATGCCAAAGAACACAAGATCAAAATAGATAAGAATGACATCTGGTACGGCTCTTTTGACTACAAGAGCGGATTGGAAGGCTACAGGCATCTGTGGGATACTCACAAAGAGCTGCCGGATGCTATTATCTGTATCAATGATAATGTGGCTGTAGCGGTATGCGAAGCGGCGGCCCAGATGGGATTTACAGCACCGAAGGACTTCCGTATCACAGGCTTTGACAACTTCGACAAGGCCGGATTTTACACGCCGAGTATTACCACTGTGGGACATATCAGAGAGGAAGCTGCATACAAGGGAATGGATATTCTCCTGAAAATCTGGGCGGGAGAAAGTGTCCCCCGGTACAATTTCACCAATACTGAGATGCTGTGGCAGGAGAGCTGTGGCTGCGGCAAAGGAAGCAGCAGGGATGCCAGAGCCCATCTGAAGGATCAGATCATGTACAGCGTGGAAAGTGAGGAATTCGACGAGGAAGTCCTGTCCATGGAGGCAGAGATGATGCAGTGCAATACCGTAGAGGAAATGATGTACTGCATTCCCCAGTGCATTCCGTCCCTGAAATGCGATGCCATGTATCTGGTGCTGGACGATCACCTCAATGCCTATAAAAAAGAAACGGAGAAGAGTATTCATCTGGATGCCACCCCTTCGGACGAGGGATTTTCCTTGCATGGTTATCCGAGACAGATGCAGATGACCTTTGCATACGAGAGGGACCAGAGACTGGATCTGGACAGACAGGAAGTGGATGGCATCTTCCCGACCTTCGATTATCCGAAGCCGGGACAGGACTTTTTGTTCCTGCCGTTACATTTCGGAGAGCGTACCGTTGGCTATGTAGCTATCCGTAATGCGGTATACCTGATGGAGAAACAGTACCTGTTCCAGATCATGAACGCACTGACCCGCTCCATGGAGAACCTTCACAAAAAAGAAATGTTGGCCTATATGAACCGCAAGCTGTCTTCCCTGTATATTATGGATACGCTGACAGGTATGTATAACCGTATGGGCTACCAACAGCTGGGAGAGGAGTCCTTCCGTATTTCCGGTCTGAACAAACGCAAACTTCTGATCTTGTTCGTGGATCTGGATCGTCTGAAATACATCAATGACACCTTCGGACACGAGTATGGGGATATGGCCATCTGCGCTGCAGCCAGAGCATTGATGCAGTGTAGCAGCCGGGACGCTGTGCCGGCCAGAACCGGCGGTGATGAATTCGTCCTGATCCAGAGTTACCAGTCCGATGAGGTTTCCAGAGAACTGGTGCTGCGCATCCGCAGAACACTGGAGGCGGAGGGAAAAGCCCAGAAGCTTCCGTTCCCGTTGTCCATGAGTATCGGAACTGTCGTGACGGATCCGGAATCCGCACTGTCTTTTGCAGATTATGTAAAAATTGCAGACAGCCGGATGTACGAGGAAAAGGTACAGAAGCGGGCCGCAAGAAAATAGAACGTAGGGTAAAGTTTTTGTAGGAAAAGTTAATAGAAAAAAGAAAGAAAGCACCGGGATCCTGTGTTAGGATTGAAGTTGACGAGACAAAAATCCAAGGAGGGTGCTTTCATGATTACCAGTATACAACACTTTTGCGAGAATGGGGTAAAAAGATTAACAAATGTTTTCAAAACTTATACAGATGACCTGACAAAGATTGCAGAAATGGTCTATGGTGTGACGGATGAGGTGACCAGACTTGGATGCAGCATGATAGCGGAAGAATGGGAATCCTATGATGAATTGCTGCGGGAAAGAAAGGATCTGCGCCAGGGCTGGTACATTGTCAGAAGAGATGAAACTTCCCTGCTGACCAGTCTTGGAGAAGTGGTATATCACAAAACTCTGTTCAAAAATGTTGCTACCGGTGAATCCTGTTACCTTCTGGATCAGCTGATGGGGCTGGGGCATCATGCCAGGATAACCGAAGATGCAGAAGCGAGAATTCTACTGGAAGCATCCGAGAGCAGCTATCGAAAAGGCGGTGCCAGTGCCAGCATAAACGGTGAATCCATAAGCAAAGAAGCTGTAATGAACAAGTTGCACAGGCTGGAGTTCCCTGCCCTGAAGACTGTGGAAAAGAAAGAACTGAGAACACTTTACATAGATGCGGATGAAGACCATGTGGCCCTTCAGTATCTGGAGAAGAAAGGGGATATCAGGAATCCCCGCATAAATACCGTAATGCCCTGGATCATATACGTTTATGAAGGTGTAGAAGGTGATGAGGAAGGACGTCCCCACTTGATAAATCCGAAGTATTTCGGAGGTGTTTATGATGGGCAGGAAGCAGGCGGTAGACTATGGACAGAAGTATTGGAGTATCTGGATGAAGCTTATGATCTGGATGCTGTTGAGAGGATTTATATCAACGGGGACGGAGCAGCATGGATACGCACAGGAGAAAAGATCATTCCGAAGTCCAAGTATGCCCTTGATAAATATCATATGCATAAATACATCATAGCGGCAACATCCCACCTGGAAGACTCAGCGGAGGATGCCAGGGGTGAAATATACAGAGCCATTCACAGAAAGAAAAAGTGGATGGCAGAGGGAGCCTTTGACCGGATCATAGGAATCACAGACAAAGAAACAAAGCGAAAGGCAGTGGAACAGGCGAAGGCATACATACTGGGGAACTGGTCTGGAATCATGATTGCCATGAAATCCGGGGACAGCAATGTAAGATGTTCCGCAGAAGGGCATGTGAGCCATGTGTACGCAGACAGGATGAGTTCAAGACCATTGGGATGGTGCAGAACCGGGGCAGATAAGATGTCCCGGTTAAGAATCTACCGTCAAAATCAGGGAAATATGCTGGAACTGGTAAGATATCAGAAAAAAGAAATGAAACAGGTATCGGGTGCAGAGGAGATCATCTATTCCGCCACAGAAATGATAAGAATGGAAAAAGCCAACAAACGAAAACTGGGAGTACTGGCAGATCTGCCAGTGTATGACATTCCCTATCCGCAGATCAAAAAGATAGCGGCGCTGAAAAATCACATTTGGGGTTTGTAAAAAGGGACAAAAAGGTTATAATGATGGAGAAAACTTTGATTCTGAAACATATCTCAAGGATGCTCTGTCTATTAATTTCCTACAGTAAATTTACCCGAACAAAATAGAAAAATATATTTACAACCGATAGAAACTATGATATATTGAAATAGTATGATTAGCCGATGCCCAGATTACGGACACTCCGACCTTAGTCTTGGTATCTGGCGTTTAAAAAACAGGAGGAAAAAGAAATGATTTCTAAGGAAAAGAAAACAGCCATCATGAACGAGTATGCAAGAACCCCCGGTGACACCGGTTCACCTGAGGTACAGGTAGCAGTCCTGACCGCAAGAATCCAGGAGCTTACCGAGCATCTGAAGGAGAACCCCAAGGATCATCATTCTCGTCGTGGTATGCTGAAGATGGTAGGTCAGAGACGTGGTCTTCTGGAGTACCTGAAGAAGAAGGATATTGAGAGATATCGTGCATTAATCGAGAAGCTTGGCTTAAGAAAATAATGCTGACTGGTGAGCGGGGTCTGCCGATTACATCGGCGCTCCGCTTCTCTTGTTTCTCATTACATCCATATGCACGGTGAAAATCTAATTCACCGCGCCTGAAAAGGTAACACACGGGATGGAAGTGAGCCCCGAGACCGCTGAAAAGATTATGTTGCGGATCATGGGAGCGACATGGAATTTTCAGTAGTTTCGGTAATCCTCCAGCCCGTAGAATAATAATTCATATCGTAGCGTGGCACCAAAGATAACAGTCACAGTACGATGGATAGGAGGAATTTATGTATCAAAGTTACAAGATGGATCTTGCAGGCAGACCTCTGGTGGTTGATATCAACCGTGTAGGTAAGCAGGCAAACGGATGTGCATTCATGCATTATGGTGATACCACGGTTCTCTGTACCGCAACCGCTTCCGAGAAGCCCAGAGACGGTATCGATTTCTTCCCTCTGAGTGTAGAGTATGAAGAGAAGATGTACGCTGTGGGTAAGATCCCCGGCGGTTTCAACAAGAGAGAAGGAAAGGCAAGTGAGAATGCTATTCTGACCAGCCGTGTCATCGACAGACCCATGCGTCCCCTGTTCCCCAAGGATTACCGTAATGATGTAACCCTGAACAACATGGTAATGAGCGTGGATCCCGAGTGTCGTCCGGAGTTGGTGGCTATGATCGGTGCAGCTATCGCTACCTGCATTTCCGATATTCCTTTCGATGGCCCCTGCGCTATGACCCAGGTAGGCATGATCGATGGCGAGTTCATCATCAATCCCAGCCAGGAGCAGTGGAAGAAAGGTGATCTGAACCTGACCGTTGCTTCCACCAGAGAAAAGGTGATCATGATCGAGGCAGGAGCGAACGAGATTCCTGAAGCAACCATGATCGAAGCAATTTATAAGGCTCACGAAGTGAACCAGACCATCATTGCTTTCATCGACAAGATTGTAGCAGAAGTAGGCAAGAAGAAGCATGAGTACACCAGCTGTGCAGTGCCCGCTGAAATGTTCGAGGAGATGAAGAAGATCGTATCTCCCGCTGAGATGGAAGAAGCTGTATTCACCGATGATAAGCAGACCCGTGAGGAGAATATCCGTGTGATCACCGACAAGCTGACAGAGGCTTTCGCTGAGAACGAAGAGTGGCTGGCTATCTTAGGTGAGGCAGTATACCAGTATGAGAAGAAGACCGTTCGTAAGATGATCCTGAAAGACCACAAGCGTCCCGATGGACGTGCAATCACCCAGATCCGTCCTCTGGCAGCAGAAGTAGACATCATCCCCCGTGTACATGGTTCCGCTATGTTCACCCGTGGACAGACCCAGATCTGTAACGTATGTACTCTGGCACCTCTGTCCGAGCAGCAGAAGATCGATGGCCTGGATGAGAACGAAGTAAGCAAGAGATATATGCATCACTATAACTTCCCTTCCTATTCCGTAGGTGAGACCAAGCCTTCCCGCGGACCCGGAAGACGTGAGATCGGTCACGGCGCTCTGGCTGAGAGAGCCCTGATCCCCGTACTGCCCAGTGAGGACGAGTTCCCTTATGCAATTCGTACCGTATCTGAGACTTTTGAATCCAACGGATCTACCTCCATGGCATCCACCTGTGCTTCCTGCATGTCCCTGATGGCAGCAGGCGTACCCATCAAGAAGATGGTAGCAGGTATTTCCTGTGGTCTGGTAACCGGCGAGACCGATGACGATTTCGTTCTGCTGACCGATATCCAGGGACTGGAAGACTTCTTCGGAGATATGGACTTTAAGGTAACCGGTACTACCGAAGGTATTACCGCGATCCAGATGGATATTAAGATCCACGGTCTGACCAGACCTATCGTAGAAGGCGCTATTGCGAGATGCCGTGATGCAAGACTGTTCATCATGGATACCTGCATGAAGCCCGCTATCTCTGCTCCCAGAACAGAGGTTGGCAAGTACGCTCCCAAGATCATCTCCATTCAGATCGATCCCGACAGAATCGGTGATGTAGTAGGACAGCGTGGTAAGACCATCAATGAGATCATTGCCCGTACCGGTGTGAAGATCGATATCACCGATGATGGTAAGGTATCTATCTGCGGTACTGACAAGGAAATGATGGATAAGGCTCTGGAGATGGTGAAGATCATCACCACCGATTTCGAAGAAGGCCAGATCTTCAAGGGTAAGGTAGTCAGCATCAAGGAGTTCGGTGCATTCATCGAGTTCGCACCCGGCAAGGAAGGCATGGTACACATCTCCAAGATCGCCAAGGAGAGAATCAACCGTGTAGAAGATGTTCTGACTCTGGGCGATGTAGTGACTGTAGTATGCCTGGGTAAGGATAAGATGGGCAGAATCAGCTTCTCCATGAAGGATGTAGCACAGCAGTAAGCTGTAAGAACGCAAGGCATAAGAATATAAGATGTAAAAAATAAGAAAGGATCGCTGCATAGTGTACTGTGCAGAGGTCCTTTTTTGTGTATACGATGAGCCAGGTACAGATTTGTGCTTGCACAAGAATCGGTATTTGGCAAATGTACACCATCGAGCTTTTAAGCGAGATGGTGTATAAAGTATATGAAACGGGCGGAAGACAGTCAGCCGGATCTGCCTGGAATGAGGCAGCAAGAAGTGACATTTGAAAAAGGGCACAAAAAAAGCACCTACATGACGGTATAGGCGCTTTTGTATGTCTTAAATTCTGTACCAGTGCAAGAAAAATTAAGCCATTCCGTTGACAGCTTTGCTCAGACGGGAAACCTTTCTTGCAGCGTTGTTCTTGTGGTAAACGCCCTTAGAAGTAGCCATCTCGATGGTCTTGGTAGCAGCGGTTAATTCAGCCTTAGCTGCTTCCTTGTCACCGGTCTCGATTGCAGCGTATACCTTCTTGATAGCGGTCTTAACGCCGGATCTGATAGCTTTGTTTCTGTCAGCTCTTGTGCGGGATACTAAAATTCTCTTTTTTGCAGATTTAATGTTAGCCAAGTCGTACACCTCCATAATGTATACAATAAAATTATAATTTACAAGAAATGTTTCACTTTAGCCAGACACGGAAGACTAACGTAAACATACTATTGTAGTTTAGACAATCTGGGAGCTTTTGTCAATACATATTTTGCGGATTTTTGTAAAAAATGTATTGATAAGAAAGGCAGACAGAGGGTGAAAAAATGGAAACTTTTCAGATCAGAACAGACCTGGCCCTGGAGGCAAGAGAAAGTGTCAATGAAGAGGAAAGCAAACTGCGGGGTGTGTCGGTGGACGAGCACTATGAGGAAGAGACGGATATCCGCATTACCAAGGTGACCATCGATACGAAAAATGCGGAAAAAACACTGGGAAAGCCCATGGGTGTCTATGTGACCATGGAGGCACCGGCCATGGTGGAACCGGATGACGATTACCACAGGGAGATCTCGGAGGCGTTAGCGGAGGAACTTTTGAAAATGATGCCCGGGGAAGCGGAGGAACTGTCGGTATTGATCGTGGGGCTGGGAAACCGGGAAGTGACGGCAGACGCTCTGGGACCGCAGGTGGTGGACAATCTGCTGATCACCAGACACGTGGTCAGAGCCTACGGCAAAGCAGCCTACAACTGTACCCGTATGAATCTGGTCAGCAGTATTGAGCCGGGGGTAATGGCGAAGACCGGTATGGAGACGGCAGAAATCATAAGCGGTGTGGTGAAGGAGACGCAACCGGATGTGCTGATCGTGGTGGATGCGCTGGCGGCTCGCAGCACCAGAAGATTGAACCGTACGATCCAGATCACCAATACCGGCATTCAGCCCGGCTCCGGCGTGGGCAATCACCGCAATGCCCTGACCGAAGAGACCCTGGGCGTACCGGTAATTGCCATCGGGATCCCCACGGTGGTGGATGCCGCCACGATTGTGGGAGATGCACTGGAGAAGCTGATGAGCGGGGAAAAGGAGTTCGATGCGGTCAAATATATGGGACAGCACCGCATGGCTTTTGCAGAACTGAACAATATGTATATGACCGGAAAGGATATCGATTCTGTGATCAAACGGGTCAGCTACACGGTCTCCGAGGGAATCAATATTGCCATGGAAAAAAACTGGGCGTAACTGCATATATATAGGGTAACAGTTCATGAGTTGAGCACCGGATTACGAGCAAAGGTAGTCACGAAGTGACGTAAGAGCAGGTCAAGGCGACTTTGTGACTGACGAGGGCTGAACTGTCGTAACAAAAAAAGTGCGGAAGGAGAGCGCGGACCGTGAAGAATCCGAAAAATACTGTCTGGCGGATCGCACTGTTTTTGCTGACAGTTATCTGTGGGCTTTTGATGGCGGATCGGGGAGAAAATGAGTTTCCGGTATTTGCCTGTTCCGAAGCTTTGTCAGGAGAAAGCGGCAGTACCGGATTACTGCTGCAGCAGAATATGTGGGAAGTAGTACCGCTGTTAGGCTATGGTATTGTGGAGCAGCAGGGGACACAGAATCCGGAGGAGGATGAGACTACCTGCCGGACCCTGACCACCGAAGATCTGATCAGCGAAGAACTTCTCCTTCCGCAGCCGGAGGAAACGCAGCAGACGGCCCTTATCCCGGAGAGTGTGGAGGCAACAGCCGGGACTGCATTGAGCAATTTTCGTCCGGCGGTACAACAGGTGCAGATTGACCGCACACAGCTTGCGGATTATGAGACACTGGTACGGAATTTTTATGCCATAGATGCCAATACCATGGCAGGCAGCGATCAGTTATCCGTGGAAAAACTGCTGGGAATGGATATGACGTTGCCACAGGAAGGTGACGGACCACAGATCCTAATCTACCACACCCATTCCCAGGAGGCTTTTGCGGATTCGGTTCCGGGAGATGTGAACACCGGTATCGTGGGAGTGGGAGAGTGCCTGACCAAGATCCTGACAGAACAATATGGTTACCGGGTGCTGCACAATACCGGTCAATATGATGTGGAGACCAGAGACAATGCGTATTCCCGGGCACTTCCGGCAGTGGAACAGATCCTTGCGGAGAATCCCTCTATCCAGGTGATCATCGATCTGCACCGGGATGAGGTGGCGGAAGAGACAAAGCTGGTGACGGATATTCAAGGGAGACCCACGGCAAGATTTATGTTCTTTAACGGTCTGAGCAGGACCCGCAAGACGGGAGATATTGATTACCTGGCCAACGAGAACCAGGAGGCCAATCTGGCATTTTCTTTTCAGATGCAGTTGAAGGCGGCGGAGTATTACCCGGGACTGACCCGCAGGATCTATCTGAAGGGCTACCGCTACAATATGCATCTGCGTCCCCGGACACTTCTGGTGGAACTGGGAGCCCAGAACAATACTGTGGAGGAGGCCATAAATGCCTGTGATCCTCTGGCACATATTCTGGATATGGTGCTTAAGGGAGAGTAGCGATACATAAAAGCAGGATAAGACAACGAATCGAAGTAAAATCATAGACAAGAATGCGGAATTTATGCTACAATCGTTAGATGCAAGAATATGTCAGGAAAGGACAGTAGTATGGCAGTAATAGATCAGAGCAAAATCCGCAATTTTTGTATTGTGGCACACATAGATCACGGCAAATCCACCCTGGCGGACCGTATCATTGAGAAGACCGGTCTGCTCACCAGCAGAGAGATGCAGGCACAGGTCCTGGACAATATGGACCTGGAGAGAGAGCGTGGCATTACCATCAAGGCACAGGCCGTGCGTACCGTATATAAAGCACAGGACGGAGAGGAATACATTTTCAACCTCATCGATACTCCGGGCCATGTGGATTTCAATTATGAGGTCAGCCGTTCTCTGGCGGCCTGCGACGGCGCCATTCTGGTGGTGGATGCGGCACAGGGCATTGAGGCACAGACACTGGCCAATGTCTATCTGGCACTGGATCATGATCTGGATGTTTTCCCGGTCATCAACAAGATCGATCTGCCCAGCGCAGATCCCCAGAGAGTCATTGAAGAGATCGAGGACGTCATCGGTATCGAGGCACAGGATGCTCCGCTGATCTCCGCGAAAAACGGCATCGGTATTGAGGAAGTCTTAGAGCAGATCGTGAAAAAGATCCCATCCCCCAAGGGGAATCCGGACAACCCTTTACAGGCACTGATCTTTGACTCTGTATATGATTCCTATAAGGGTGTTATCATTTTCTGCCGTGTCATGGAAGGCACAGTGAAAAAGGGTACCATGATCCGCATGATGGCTACCGGAGCGAAGGAAGAGGTCGTGGAGGTCGGTTATTTCGGAGCGGGACAGTTTATCCCCTGTGACGAGCTTTCTGCCGGAATGGTAGGCTACATCACGGCTTCCATCAAGAATGTAAAAGATACAGCAGTGGGTGATACCGTAACGGACGACAACAATCCCTGCGCAGAACCTCTGCCCGGTTATAAAAAGGTACAGTCCATGGTATATTGTGGATTATATCCCGCAGACGGTTCCAAGTACCCGGATCTGAGAGATGCGTTGGAGAAGTTACAGTTGAACGATGCGTCCCTGTTCTATGAACCGGAGACTTCTGTGGCACTGGGATTTGGCTTCCGGTGCGGATTTCTGGGACTGCTGCATCTGGAGATCATTCAGGAACGACTGGAGAGAGAATACAATCTGGATCTGGTGACTACCGCCCCCGGCGTTGTCTATAAGGTGCATAAGACCAATGGGGAAGTAATTGAGTTGACCAATCCTTCCAATCTGCCGGATCCCTCCGAGATCGAATATATGGAAGAACCGGTGGTAAATGCAGAGATCATGGTGACTTCCGAATTTATCGGTTCCATCATGGAACTGTGTCAGGAGCGCCGAGGCAAATACCTCGGCATGGAATACATCGAGGGCACCAGAGCGTTGTTGAAATACGAACTGCCCCTGAACGAGATCATTTATGATTTCTTTGATGCTTTAAAATCCCGTTCCCGTGGTTATGCATCTTTTGATTACGATCTGAAGGGTTACGAGAGATCGAATCTGGTGAAGCTGGACATTCTGATCAACCGCGAGGAAGTGGATGCCCTGTCCTTCATCGTCTGTGCAGATTCCGCTTACGAGAGAGGACGTAGGATGTGTGAAAAGCTGAAGGACGAGATTCCCAGACACCTCTTCGAGATTCCTATCCAGGCAGCCATCGGCGGCAAGGTCATTGCCAGAGAAACGGTAAAGGCCATGCGTAAGGATGTGCTGGCGAAATGTTACGGCGGTGATATTACCCGTAAGAAGAAGCTGTTGGAGAAGCAGAAAGAGGGTAAAAAGCGTATGCGTCAGTTCGGCAATGTAGAGATCCCGCAGAAGGCATTTATGAGTGTTCTGAAGCTGGATGATAAAAACTGATGAAGTAATTGAAGGAGCAATATGAATAAAAAGGAACTGGAATTATACATTCATATTCCCTTTTGCGTAAGAAAGTGCAGCTATTGTGATTTCCTGTCTGCCCCTGCCACGGAGCAGACAAGGGAAGCCTATATGGCTGCACTTTTTGCAGAGATCGGGGGAAGAGCAAAAGATTACAGTGACCGTACCGTGACCAGTATATTTATCGGAGGAGGTACGCCGTCGCTGTTGTCCGGGGAACAGATTGGGCAGTTGATGGACCGTATCAGAGAGCAGTTCGCAATGGCACAGGACGCGGAGATCACCATGGAGGTGAATCCGGGGACGGCCAGCGCAGAGAAACTTCGGAATTTTTACACGGCAGGAATCAACCGTCTCAGTATCGGTATGCAGTCTGCCCAGGCAGAAGAACTGAAAAATCTGGGCAGGATCCATGATTTTGAAGGTTTCTGCCAGGTGTACCGGGAGGCCGTGGAGGCAGGATTTACGAATATCAATGTGGATATCATGAGCGGACTGCCGGGACAGACGCTTGCAAGTTATCGGGACACGCTGGAAAAGGTGCTGCACTTAGAACCCATGCCGCAGCATATCTCTGCCTACAGCCTGATCGTGGAGGAGGGAACCCCTTTTGCGGCCATGGCAGAGAGGGGAGAATTGCCCTTGCCGGAGGAAGAGACGGAGCGTGCCATGTATGAGGAGACCATAGAGGTGCTGGCAAAGTACGGGTTCCATCGGTATGAGATTTCCAACTATGCCAGGGATGGTTATGAATGCAGACATAATGTGGGCTATTGGATCCGCAGGGATTACCTGGGATTCGGTATCGGTGCGGCATCCCTTATCGATAATGTGCGGTTTCAGAACGAAAAGAGTCTGGGAGCTTATCTGGCACATCCGCTGGAAAGCAGGGAAGAGGAGCAGACACTGACGGTACAGGACCGGATGGAGGAGACCATGTTTCTGGGACTGCGGCTGACAAGAGGAGTATCCTGTGTGGATTTTGCAGAACAATACGGCAGGACTGTGGAGGAAGTCTACGGAGAAGTGATCGCCCGGAATGTGGCGGATGGTCTTTTGACCGTTACGGAGAGGAAAGAGAATCAGAAAAAAGACCGGCTCCTGGCACTGACAAAGAGAGGGCTGGATCTGAGCAATTACGTGATGGCGCAGTTTTTATTCTGAGGAACGTGGGAGACTGACAGGCACTTGTGGACAGAAAATCACATAAACTATCATAAGCAACTGTCCACGGAGGGATTTTTTGAAGACCTTTCAGCAGCCATTAACCGCAGGAGAAGAAGCGTATTATATCCGCTTGCTCAGGGAAGGTACCGTGGAAGAATCCAGACAGGCCAGGGAGATCCTGGTGGAGAGGAATCTGCGCCTGGTGGCACACATTGCCAAAAAATACCAGAATGTTGAGGAAGACATGGAGGACCTGATCTCTATCGGATGTATCGGACTGATCAAAGCAGTGAATTCTTTTGACTCAGGAAAAGGAAGACTGGCTACCTATGCCTGCAGATGCATTGATAACGAACTTCTGATGATGCTGCGCAGCCGCAAAAAACTTTCCAGGGAAGTCTCCCTGTATGAACCTATCGGACAGGATAAGGAAGGAAATGCCATCCATCTGTTGGACGTGATCGAAGAGAAGCAGAAGGACGTGGTGGAGGATCTGGAGCTTGACAGAAATATCAGGCGCCTGTTCCTGGCTCTGGACCACTGTCTTACGGAGCGGGAGTATCGGATTCTGGTGATGCGCTATGGGATCCTGGGCTGTAAAGAACACACACAGCAGGAGGTGGGAGATGTTCTCGGAATTTCCAGAAGCTATGTCTCACGCATGGAAAAAAGAGCATTGCATAAGCTGGCGGAGGCTCTGCGTGAGGACTAAACATCACCTTGTCAATTAAGGAACACTGTGATATATTTATTTCTATAAGTGACTAAAGATAAGGGGGGGGACAGGGATGCATTTTGTAAGAACGGAAGACTTGAAGACGGGAATGCGTCTGGCAAGACCTGTTTATAATAAGAAGAGTATTCTTTTGTTTGACAGAAATTCCCTTTTGTCATTACAGGCAATAGAAAGTATTCGTAATTTCGGATTGATCGGTGTCTATGTACTGGAACCGGCAGAACCGCTTCCACCCCTGACTCAGGAGGACCTGGAGTTCGAACGGTTTCAGATTCAGGCGGTCAGTGCCATCGAAGAGGAACAGGATCGTATCCTGAAGACCAGAAAGCAGAACCGTACCCAGTCCATCGCAGATATGGTCATCCGCAATTACGGACACTTGGATGAGAAAATCAATTTCTACCAGAATCTGAGAAGCCGGGAGGATTATTTCTCCAGACATTCCCTGAACGTGGCAATACTCTGTGCCATGATTACCCATGTGATGAATATCAGACGGGAAGAACAGTATCATACCGTATGTGCTGCCATCCTTCACGATATGGGAAAAGTGAAAAAACATGATGATGTGTATTACGGGGCACCTTATACCAGAGAGGATATGCTGCGGAACTGCGAGACGCAGGAAGAGGCCTACGGTATCATCGAGGAGGCTTTTGCCACCGACGGATCCGGCATCCGCAGGATCTGCCAGCAGGCAGCCAGAAAACAGCTGGACCTGTTCCCGGAAGACGGAGAGAAGAGCAGGTATAAAATGCTGGCCGGAGCCAATGTATTGCTGGTGGCGAACCGTTATGATGAGATCACGGCCATGACATTACAGGGAACGGCACAGTCTGAGGTGAAGGCTCTTCAGGAACTTCTGGAGCACCCGGAGGTATATGATCCGGAGACGGTACGGGCATTGATCCGTTCCATCAATATCCTTCCGCCCGGTGCCAGCGTGGAACTCAGTACGGGAGAGAAAGCACTGGTATTGAATGAAAATGAAGAAAGTGTACTGCGGTCGACAGTGGTAAGCTTCCGGGATAACAGTATCCTGGATCTGTCCCTTCCCGGGAATGAGGACATCCAGATCGTGGATGTCATGAAGACCATGGACAACCGGTACATATTCAATAAATAGTGAGGAGCAATTATGCCAACAATCGAAGAAATACTCAGAGCCGCCAAGGAAGCGGGAGCAAGTGATGTACATCTGACGGTAGGTATCCCACCCAAAATGCGTGTAAACGGCAATCTGATCACCATGGATTATCCCAGGATGCTTCCGGCAGACACGCTGGAAGTACTAGTCAATATCATGACGGAAGTGCAGAGAGAACGTTTTGAGGAACGGGGAGAATACGATATGTCTTTCTCTATTCCCAACTGCGGACGTTACCGTGTCAATGCCTACAAGCAGAGAGGTTCCGTGGCTCTGGCGTTCCGACTGGTAGGAACCGTGGTGCCTTCTCCGGAAGAGCTGGGTGTACCGGAATCCGTGGTGGAACTATATCAGCGCAAACGTGGTCTGGTACTGGTCACCGGACCTACCGGAAGCGGTAAATCCACGACGCTTGCCGCCATCATCGACAAGATCAACAACAACAGAGATGCCCATGTCATCACTCTGGAGGACCCTATCGAGTATCTGCATCAGCATAAGATGTCCATGGTCAACCAGCGTGAGATCGGCATAGATTCCAATAATTATGCCAATGCTTTAAGAGCGGCACTCCGTGAAGATCCCGATGTCATTCTGGTAGGAGAGATGCGTGACTTCGAGACCATCAGTGTAGCTATTACGGCAGCGGAGACCGGACATCTGGTATTGTCCACCCTGCATACGATCGGTGCAGCCAGCACCGTAGACCGTGTGATCGATGTCTTCCCACCACATCAGCAGCAACAGATCCGTGTCCAGCTGTCCAACACACTGGAAGCAGTCATATCCCAGCAGCTGATCCCGACAGCGGACGGCAAGCACCGTGTGGCAGCTTTTGAGGTCATGCATGCCAATCATGCGGTCCGCAACCTGATCCGTGAGGGCAAATCCCACCAGCTGGCCAGCGTCATGCAGACCAACCGGAAACTGGGTATGATCACCATGGATGAGGCTATTGTTCAGTTGTATTTTGAAGGCAAGATCGACAGGGAACATGCGATCCAGTTCGCTCAGGATCCCGACAGCATGGAAAATAAAATTTAAAGGAATGATCCGGAACCGGCTATATAGGAGCAGACCAGACGACGCAGCGGAAAGCGTACGGTTTTGTGAATCTGTAGTGAGGTTCCGGAGGATTTTTCACCAAAAGACATTTTCATTTAAAATTTCTGATATTAATTCTAAGAAGATTCCGGTAGTTTCACTGCCCTTTTGCGGGCTCTTATGATTACCCATTGTATGAATTGTTTTGTTAAGTCTGATTATTTTTGTCAGATTCATTCGTTTTATCTGTTTCTGTTTTGTTTCACTGTTATTTCCATAATAAATAAAACATTTTAAAGGAGGTATTTTATGTTTACTACAGTTTGTTCGGCTGCAGTCTATGGTCTGCAGGCATATCTGGTCCGCGTGGAAGTGGATCTGGCAGGGGGACTACCATCGTTTCAGCTGGTGGGGTCGCTGGGGAGTGAGGTGAAGGAATCCCGGGAGAGGGTGAGTGTGGCCATGAAAAATTCCGGTTTCCAGATCCCACCGGCACATATCACAGTAAATCTGGCTCCGGCAGGTCGACGTAAAGATGGTACCGCCTTTGATCTGCCTATAGCTGTGGGACTTTTGCGGGATATGGAACTGGTACCGGAGGAAGCGCTGCAGGATACATTGTTTTTGGGAGAACTGGGCCTGAATGGGGAGATCAAGAAGGTGAAGGGTGTACTTCCCATTGTTCAGGAGGCGGCAAAAAGCGGTATCCGAAGGGTGGTGGTGCCCGGAGAAAATGCCATGGAGGCTGCGGTGATACCGGGGATCACGGTCTGGGGTGTGAACTGTCTGAACGATCTGCTGGCGGCACTGAATCATCCGGAGCTGGAAACTGAAAAAGTGTATCAGCCGAGGATCCGGGCGGAGGACTTGCTAAGGGAAGGAACCGGACAGGATACGGGAGATTTCCGGGAAGTGGCGGGACAGGAGAATGCTAAACGGGGTGCCGAGATTGCTGCGGCGGGATTCCACAATCTGTTGATGATAGGGCCGCCCGGGGTGGGAAAAACCATGGTCGCCGGGCGAATCCCCGGAATCCTGCCGCCTCTGACACTGAAAGAAAGTCTGGAGGTGACAGGAATCTTCAGTGTGGCGGGACTTCTGCCGCCGGGACAGGCACTGATCACAAGGAGGCCTTTTTATGCACCACACCATACTGTGACACAGGCAGCACTGATCGGCGGGGGAAGCGGCATCCCAAGACCTGGGATGGTATCGCTGGCCCATCGGGGTGTACTGTTTCTGGACGAACTTCCGGAATTCCGGAAAAACGTGCTGGATGGCATGCGACAGCCTATGGAGGAGCGTAAAGTGCAGATCGCCAGAAGTGCCGGGATGGTCACTTATCCGTCGGACTTTATTCTGGTGGCGGCTATGAATCCCTGTCCATGCGGGTATTATCCGGACCGGAATAAATGCCGCTGTACCCAGCCCCAGATCGAGAAATATCTGGGAAAGATATCGGGACCGATTTTAGACCGGATTGATCTGTGTGTGGAACTGCATCCCGTGGATATTCTGCATCTGCAGAAAACGAAAACGGAAAAAAGCAGTGAAGATATGAAGCGGCAGATCCGGCATGCAAGAGAACGGCAGGCGGAGCGTTTTGCAGGAACGGATTGCCGTTTCAATGGGGACATCCGGTCTGCACAGGTGGAAGAATATTGCCCGTTGGGAGAGGAGGGTCAGAAAGTCATGGAACAGCTGTATCGTACGCTGCAGCTCAGTGCCAGAGTTTATCACCGGATTCTCAAAACTGCCCGAACCATAGCTGATTTGGAGGACCGGGAAGAGATCACGGGGGAACATTTGCTGGAGGCGGCGTGTTATCGACCTTCGGAGACGTATTGGAATTAATTGTGTGCCGGAACCGGGTACATTAAGTGTCCGGCAAGAAAAAGGGGCCGGTACGAAAATCACGGAAAACGTGCGGGCTGTGTGAAAACAGGGAAAGGGACAGGTATGTTTATGGCGGAGGAAGAGAGAAAATATGCATATTTTTTGTGCAGCACCTATACAATCGGGGGCGTGCGGGCAGAACGGCTGCTTGCACGCTTCGGGTCACCCCGGGCGGTATATGAGGCGGAGGCAGAGGAATGGAGGGAGTGCGTGGGCAATTCTGCGGCGGAAGCCTTGGAACGGCAGAAGAAAAGCGGAGAGTGGGAACGGGAATATGGACAGCTTTCGGAACAACAGATCCACTTTCTTTTGCGGGAGGAGAAAGGATTTCCCGGGAAACTGGCAGAAATTCCGGATCCGCCTTACGGCATTTTTTACCGGGGAAAACTGCCGGATGAGAACGAACCGGCGGTGGCGGTCATCGGTGCCAGAGAGTGTTCGGAATACGGCAGATATGTGGCCGAGGAACTGGGACAGTATCTGGGAAGAGCGGGAATACAGGTCATCAGCGGAATGGCCCGGGGGATTGACGGGATCAGCCAGCAGGCAGCGTTATCTGCGGGTGGAACTTCCTATGGTGTGCTGGGATGCGGAGTGGATATCTGTTATCCCGCACAGAATCGAAGATTGTATGAAGAACTGTTGGAAAAAGGGGGATTGCTTTCCACCTATGCGCCGGGAACAAAGCCGCTGCCCCAGTATTTTCCACCAAGAAACCGTATTGTCAGCGGACTGTCGGATGCTCTGATCGTCATTGAGGCCAGACAGAAGAGCGGGACGTTGATCACGGTGGATATGGCACTGGAACAGGGCAGGGACGTCTATGCGGTGCCGGGCAGGCTTACGGACAGGCTCAGCGACGGCTGCAATCATCTGCTGACGCAGGGAGCGGGAGTGTTTTTATCTCCGGAGAGTTTTGCAGAGGATTTTTTGCGGAGCTGGGAGGAAAAACAGGGACTTTCCGCAGATGGCTCCGGAGGAAAGAACAGGCGGAAAAATAATAGGGAAACCGGCAGAAATACGGCAAAAGTAAAATTGCCCAAAGAATCCCTGCAAAAGATCTTGGAATGTCTGGAACCTGTGCCAAAGACATCGGAGACGCTGTTGCAGGAACTTTGGGAGAAGGGAGAATATACGGACATTTCCGCACTGAACCGGGCACTGATGGAACTGGAACTTTTGGGATATGCCAGACAGAACAGTCCGGGACATTTCAGCACTTCTGCGAATTGACAAGGCTTTCGGAAAAGGGGTATAGTAATAGACATATGAGAATGACGAGAAAGGTCAGGTGCCCTTATGAACGATAAAGATACTTACAGAATGCATACCAAAGTAATACAGATCGGAGACCGGAAGATCGGCGGCGGCAATTCTATCGCCATCCAGTCCATGACCAATACGAAGACCGAGGATGTGAAGGCAACCGTAGAGCAGATCCTGCGTCTGGAGAGGGCAGGCTGTGAGATCATCCGCTGCACAGTACCGACGCTGGAGGCGGCAGCAGCTATCCGGGAGATCAAGAAGCAGATCCACATTCCTTTAGTGGCGGATATCCATTTTGACTACCGTATGGCACTGGCAGCCATTGAGAACGGTGCCGACAAGATCCGCATCAATCCTGGGAATATCGGAAATCCGGAGCGGGTAAAGGCTGTGGTAGATGCAGCAAAAGAGAGGAATATCCCGATCCGTGTGGGAGTGAACAGCGGTTCCCTGGAGAAGCCGCTGGTGGAAAAATACGGTGGAGTGACTGCGGAAGGTATTGTGGAGAGCGCACTGGACAAGGTACACATGATCGAAGATCTGGGATATGACAATCTGGTCATCAGTATCAAATCTTCGGATGTGCTGATGTGCGTGAAAGCCCATGAACTGCTGGCAGGCCGTACGGTGTACCCTCTGCATGTGGGCATTACCGAATCCGGTACTGTGAACAGCGGTAATATCAAGTCAGCCATCGGTCTGTCCCTGATCTTAAGCCAGGGCATCGGTGACACCATCCGGGTATCCCTGACAGGAGATCCCGTAGAGGAGATCAAATCCGCAAAGCTGATCCTGCGTACATTAGGATTGCGCAAGGGCGGCATTGAGGTCGTATCCTGTCCCACCTGTGGAAGAACCCAGATCAATCTGATCGATCTGGCCACTAAAGTGGAGAAAATGGTAGAGGATTACCCGCTGGATATCAAAGTGGCTGTCATGGGCTGCGTGGTAAACGGCCCCGGAGAAGCAAAAGAAGCGGATCTGGGAGTTGCGGGCGGTATCGGAGAAGGTCTGCTGATCAAGCATGGCGAGATCGTAAAAAAGCTTCCGGAGGATCAGCTGCTCCCCGCCTTGAAAGAGGAATTGGATCATTGGAGTTAAAATAAATGAGTAAACCGTTTTTTGAGGTATTTCCTTCGTTACAGTTGAATACGGACATTCGTGACCTGATGGGGCAGACAGAAGTGGAGAGAGTCTCGGCGACAAAACGCAGAGACTTTCTTCGGGTGTACTTAAAAAGTACCCGCCTGATCCAGAAAGCGGACATCTGGACCACGGAACAGGAGATCAAGAAGCAGCTGTTCCCTCAGGCCAACCTGACAGTGAAAATATACGAAAAGTTCGAATTGTCTTCCCAGTACAATCCGGAAAAGCTGATGGATATTTATAAGGAAAGTATTCTGGAGGAATTCCGGGAGTACAGCCATATCCAGTATAATGCCCTGAAGACGGCGAAAATCGAGTATCCTTCGGAAAATGAAATGCTTTTAACGCTGGAAGATACGGTATTAAATCACAGTATGGAAGGGGAGATCCTGCAGATTCTGGAGAAGATCCTGGTGGAACGTTGTGGATTCTCCGTGAAGATCCATACGGCTTATGTGGAAAAAGAGACCGGGCGTTTCCAGGAGGAAGAGGAAGCAAAGATCCGTCTGAAGGTGGATGCCATTTACAGTCGTACGAAAGGCAGAAGAGAAGAAGGAGAGCAGACTGCATCGGCGGAAGGAAGCGGGCAAAGTACAGCACAGGATCCGGAAACCGGCAAGGCTGCAGAGACCGCACAAAAGCCGAAGACCGAGAATGCCGGTGGCGTGACCAAGAGCTTTCAGGGTGGCAGCCGCGGTGAATTCAAGCGTGGAGAATTCAAAAAGGGCGAGTTTCGTAAGGGTGGTAACTTTGAAAAAGGTGCGTTGAAGAGATCAGACAATCCGGATGTCATCTACGGGCGTGATTTCGAAGAAGAGGCCATGAAGATTGAGGAACTCATCGGAGAGATGGGTGAGGTGGTCATCCGCGGTAAGGTACTGTCCGTGGATACCCGTGACATCAAGAACGAGAAGACGATTATTATTTTCAATATCTCTGATTTTACCGATACCATGACCATCAAGATGTTCGTGCGTACCGAGCAGGTGAAGGAAGTGACCGGGGACATCAAGCCGGGAGCTTTCTTAAAGGTCAAGGGAATCTGTATGATGGATAAGTTCGACCACGAGCTGGCCATCGGTTCCATCGCGGGAATCAAGAAGATCCCTGATTTTACCAATACGAGAGTGGATACCTCCGCCAGAAAGCGTGTGGAGCTGCACTGTCATACAAAGATGAGTGATATGGACGGTGTCTCCGAGGCCAAGGACATTGTAAAGCGCGCCTACAAATGGGGACATCGGGCCATTGCCATCACGGATCACGGCGTGGTACAGAGTTTTACCGATGCAAACCATGTCTGGGATGACCTGTGGAAAGCGGAAAAAGGCAAGCGGAAAGAAGCTGGAGACGAGAATCCGGACAAGCAGGATTTCTTCAAGATCATTTACGGTGTGGAAGCCTATCTGGTGGATGATCTGAAAGAGATAGTGACGAATGATAAGGGACAGAGTCTGCATGAGGATTATGTGGTATTCGATATCGAGACCACGGGATTTTCCCCGGTCAACAACCGCATTATCGAGATAGGTGCGGTAAAGGTATCCGGTGGAGAGATCGTGGATCGTTTTTCCACCTTTGTCAATCCGGATGTGCCCATTCCCTTCGAGATCGAAAAGCTGACCAGTATCCGGGATGAGGATGTCATGGATTCCCCTCAGATCGACGTGATCCTGCCGCAGTTTCTGCAGTTCTGTGAAGGCTGTATCATGGTGGCTCACAATGCCAGTTTTGATATGAGTTTCATTATGGAGAATTGCAGAAGACTGGGCTATCCGCAGGAGTTTACCTATGTGGATACCGTGGGCATTTCCAGAGTACTTTTGAAGAACCAGTCGAAGCATACGCTGGATGCGGTGGCCAAGACCCTGGGGATTTCCCTGGAGAATCATCACAGAGCCGTGGATGATGCGGAGTGCACGGCCCATATTTTCGTGAAATTTATTAAAATGCTGGAAGAGCAGGACATTCATAATCTGACGGAAGTCAATGCACTGGGAGCTTCCAGTGTGGATGCCGTGAAGAAGATGCCCTCTTACCATGCCATTATTCTGGCGAAAAATGATCTGGGGCGTATCAACCTGTATCGTCTGGTGTCCCAGTCGCATCTGACCTATTTTAGCAAACATCCCCGGATTCCCAAGAGTCTGGTGATGAAGTACAGAGAAGGACTGATACTGGGAAGTGCCTGCGAGGCGGGAGAACTGTACCGGGCACTGTTGGACGGACAGTCGGATGCCCAGATTGCCAGACTGGTGAAATTCTATGACTATCTGGAGATCCAGCCCTGCGGCAACAACAAATTCATGATCGCTTCGGAACGTGTGAGGAATGTAAATTCCATTGAGGATATTCAGAATATCAACCGGAAGATCGTGTCCCTGGGAGAACAGTTCCACAAGCCGGTAGTGGCTACCTGTGATGTGCATTTCCTGGATCCAGAGGATGAGGTCTACCGCCGTATCATCATGGCGGGACGAGGATTCGATGATGCGGATGATCAGGCACCATTGTATTTACATACCACGGAAGAGATGCTGGAAGAATTCTCTTATCTGGGAAGTGATAAGGCCGAAGAAATCGTTATTACCAATACCAATATGATTGCAGACATGATCGAGACTATTGCACCGGTGCGCCCGGACAAATGTCCTCCGGTCATTCCCGACAGTGATAAGACACTGACGGAGATCTGTTATAACAGAGCCCATGAAATTTACGGACCAGATCTGCCTCAGATCGTAGAAGCAAGACTGGAGAAGGAATTGAACTCCATTATCAAGAACGGATTTGCCGTAATGTACATCATTGCGCAGAAGCTGGTATGGAAGTCGGTGGAGGATGGATACCTGGTAGGCTCCCGTGGATCCGTAGGAAGCTCCTTTGTGGCGACTATGGCGGGAATCACGGAGGTTAACCCCTTGAGCCCCCATTATTATTGCAGCAAATGCCATTATGTGGACTTTGACAGTGATGAGGTTAAGGCCTATGCCGGTAAGGCGGGAATCGATATGCCGGACAAGGTATGTCCGGTGTGCGGAGAAAAGCTTCACAAGGACGGATTTGATATTCCTTTCGAGACGTTCCTGGGATTCAAGGGAGACAAGGAGCCGGATATCGACCTGAACTTTTCCGGTGAGTACCAGTCCAAGGCTCATAAATATACTGAGGTTATCTTCGGCGCGGGACAGACCTTCCGTGCCGGAACCATTGCAACCCTGGCAGATAAGACGGCCTTCGGTTACGTGAAGAATTATTTTGAAGAACGTGGCATTCACAAGCGGACCAGTGAGATTGACCGTATTGCTTCGGGATGTACCGGAGTACGACGCAGTACCGGTCAGCATCCCGGTGGTATCGTCGTACTGCCCTTAGGACAGGATATCAACTCCTTCACCCCGGTGCAGCATCCTGCCAACGATATGACCACGGATACCATAACCACACACTTTGATTATCATTCCATCGACCACAACCTGTTGAAACTGGATATTCTGGGACACGATGATCCTACCATGATCCGTATGCTTCAGGACCTGACAGGGAGAGATCCTCTGACGATTCCCTTAGACGGACAGGATGTCATGAGTCTGTTCCAGAATACGGATGCGCTGGGCATTACTCCGGAGCAGATCGGCGGAACAAAGCTGGGGGCATTGGGTATCCCGGAGTTTGGTACCGATTTCGCCATGCAGATGGTTATCGATGCCAAGCCCAAGGCATTTTCCGATCTGGTGCGTATTTCCGGCCTGTCCCACGGTACCAACGTATGGCTGGGAAATGCACAGGATCTGATCATGAGCGGCGTGGCAACGATTTCCACCGCCATCTGTACCCGTGACGATATCATGCTGTATCTGATCCAGATGGGTGTGGAATCGGAGAAGTCCTTCAAGATCATGGAGGCCGTGCGTAAAGGCATGGTGGCGAAGGGTAGATGCGCCATGTGGGAAGAGTGGAAAGAAGACATGCTGGCCCACAATGTACCCCAGTGGTATATTGAATCCTGTCAGAAGATCGAGTACATGTTCCCGAAGGCCCATGCGGCGGCATACGTTATGATGGCATGGCGTATTGCATATTGTAAGATCCATTATCCGTTAGCCTATTACGGAGCGTTTTTCAGTATTCGTGCCAAGGCATTTTCTTATGAAATTATGTGTCAGGGACAGAAGCACTTGGAGAGCGTTATGGTGGATTACAAAAAGCGACAGGATACGCTTTCCAATAAGGAGAAGGATGCCATGGGTGATATGCGTATCGTGCAGGAAATGTATGCACGAGGCTTTGAATTCGAGCCAATTGATATCTTTAGAGCCCAGTCCAGATCCTTCCAGATCGTGGATGGCAAATTAATGCCTTCCTTAAACAGTATCGACGGACTGGGAGAGAAGGCGGCGGATGCCATCGTGGAAGCGGCAAAAGACGGCCCCTTCCTGTCTAAAGATGATTTCCGCCAGAGAACCAAAGTCTCCAAGACCATCATCGACCTGATGGATTCCCTGGGATTATTGGGAGACCTCCCGGAGTCCAATCAGATCAGTATATTTGACCTGGTGTAACAGCTCAGCCATGGGACAGCCGAAACGGGGGCGTGGGTGCTTGCACACAAAGCACCGTTTTGGCTAGCCCATGAGCGGAGCGCCCAATCCATGAAGCAAAAGATGAGCCGCGCAAGCGGCGTCGACTGCGCAGCAGCCGCTTTTGCGAATGGCCGTGGGCCGAGCTGGTCTAAAAATTTTTAAAAAAAGTGCTTGCATTTTTTCGACAACTCGATTATACTATGCAAGTACTGTTTTTGTGGCTGATTGGTCAAGCGGTTAAGACGTCGCCCTCTCACGGCGAAAACAGGGGTTCGATTCCCCTATCAGCTGCTCTTTGAAAATTGTAGAAATTTTTCAAAAAATACTTGCAATTTTCAAAAGAATGTATTATACTGAACAAGGTTCGTAAGTAACCTATGGCTGATTGGTCAAGCGGTTAAGACGTCGCCCTCTCACGGCGAAAACAGGGGTTCGATTCCCCTATCAGCTGCTTATTCTTTAATAGAATAGCCCAACCCTGAAAAGTGTCGGAAAGCATAGAAAATTGCTTTTTGGCTCTTTTTTTATACTGTCTGGGGCTGGGTAAATGAAAAATCTTCTTGCCATTCCCATTTTTTTGTTGTATAGTGGTTCACGATTACTCAAAGCAGGGGAAAATACGGCAAAGAGGCGGGAACCGGATGCCGTAGGTCCGTAGACAGACGGATAGATGGGAGTGCATATGGCAAAATATTTAGTAATTGTAGAGTCACCGGCCAAGGTGAAGACAATCAAAAAGTTTTTGGGAGCAAATTATGAAGTTATGGCCAGCCAGGGGCATGTGAGGGACCTGCCCAAGAGTCAGCTGGGATTTGATCCGGAACATGATTATGAACCGAAATATATTACCATCCGCGGAAAGGGAGACCTTCTTGCTTCTTTGCGCAAAGAAGTAAAAAAGGCAGATAAGATTTATCTCGCAACCGACCCGGACCGTGAAGGAGAAGCTATTTCCTGGCATCTGTATTATGCCTTGAAACTGGAAAGCAAAAAAGTATATCGTATTACCTTCAATGAGATCACCAAGAATGCGGTAAAGGAATCTCTGAAAAACGCCAGAGAGATCGATATGAATCTGGTGGATGCCCAGCAGGCAAGACGTATGCTGGACCGTATGGTGGGCTATCGGATCTCCCCACTTCTGTGGGCAAAGATCAAGAGAGGCTTAAGCGCCGGCCGTGTACAGTCTGTGGCACTCCGTATCATCTGTGACAGAGAGGACGAGATCAACGCATTTATTCCGGAAGAGTATTGGTCTCTGGATGTGAATCTGAAAGTAAAAGGCGAGAAGAAGCCTATTTGTGCAAAATATTACGGTACCACCGAAAAAAAACAGGGAATTACCAGCAAGGAACAGGCAGACAGCATTATGGATTCCCTGAATGGCGCAAAATTCGAAGTAAAAGAAGTGCGTCACGGCGAACGTGTGAAAAAAGCGCCGCTTCCCTTTACGACTTCCACATTGCAGCAGGAAGCCAGCAAGGTATTAAATTTCTCTACCCAGAAGACTATGCGTCTGGCACAGCAGTTATATGAAGGTGTGGATATCAAGGGAGAGGGCACTGTTGGTCTGATCACCTACCTGCGTACCGATTCTACCCGTGTATCCGAAGAGGCGGAGACACAGGCAGCGGAATTTATTGATGTTCATTACGGTGAAAAATACAAGACCGCTGCAGCAACGGAGAAGAAGAACAGCCAGAAGATTCAGGATGCCCACGAAGCTATCCGTCCCACGGATCTGAACCGGATGCCTATTGCTATCAAGGAGCAGCTTCCCAGAGATCTGTTCCGTCTGTATCAGCTGATTTGGAAACGATTTGTGGCAAGCCGCATGAGTGCTGCACAGTATGATACCACTTCTGTGAAGATTCAGGCAAAGGACCAGATTTTTACTCTGGCAGCTTCCAGAATGCGTTTCGATGGATTCATGAGTGTCTACACCCAGGAAGATGATAAGGAAGAAGAAAATGTGCTCGGCGGTAATCTGGACGAGAACAGCGTGCTGGAATTCCAGAGCTTTGATCCGAAACAGCATTTTACCCAGCCCCCTGCACATTACACCGAAGCCAGTCTGGTGCGTGCCATGGAAGAACTGGGCATCGGACGTCCCAGTACCTATGCGCCTACCATTACCACCATCCTTGCCAGGAGATATATTGCCAAGGAGAACCGCAATCTCTACGTTACGGAACTGGGGGAAGTGGTCAACAATATGATGAAGGAAGCATTCCCCTCCATCGTGGATGTGAATTTCACGGCCAACATGGAAGCTCTGCTGGATGGTGTGGAAGAAGGCACGGTAAAATGGAAGACCATCGTGTCCAATTTCTATCCTGATCTGGATGAAGCAGTAAAAAAAGCGGAGAAGGACCTGGCAGAGGTGACCATTGCGGACGAGGAATCCGATGAGGTCTGTGAACTGTGCGGCAGACGGATGGTGATCAAATACGGACCCCACGGCAGATTCCTGGCATGTCCTGGATTCCCGGAATGCCGTAATACCAAGCCTTATTTTGAAAAGATCGGTGTAGCCTGCCCCAAGTGTGGCAAGGATATTGTCATGAAAAAGACCAAAAAAGGCAGAAAATATTATGGCTGTATCGATAATCCGGAGTGTGATTTCATGGTATGGCAGAAGCCTTCGGGAGAGAAGTGTCCCCGCTGTGGCAAGCTGCTGCTGGAAAAAGGCAACAAACTGGTCTGCATGGACGAACAGTGCGGCTATGTGAAAAATAAACCGACGGAAGAGAAGTAGTTTTATATACTGTCAGAATTTTCTCATAAATTAACGCTATTTTCATTGTAATCTGAAATTACATGTGCTACAATGTGCATAACATCTGGTAGTTTCTTAGTATGTGTAGACGGAGGAAAATAGATGAGTAGCGTACAACTGTTGGACAAAACACGTAAAATCGGGAAATTGTTACACAACAATAACTCCAGCAAAGTGGTATTCAGCGACATCTGTAAGGTGATGCGGGAAATTCTGAATTCCAATGTACTGGTGATCAGCCGGAAAGGAAAGGTCCTCGGCGTAGGAAAATCCGATGGAATTGAGCCGATCACAGAACTGCTGGATGACAATATCGGTGGATTTATTGATCCGATGTTAAACGAGAGACTGCTGGGCGTATTATCCACGAAAGAGAACGTCAACCTGGAGACTCTTGGCTTTGAAAATACCGATACGAGAAAATTTCAGGCGATCATCACTCCGATCGAGATTGCCGGAGAGCGTTTGGGAACCCTCTTCATTTACAAATGCAATGAACAGTATGATATTGATGATATTATCCTTTGCGAATATGGTACCACAGTGGTGGGACTGGAAATGTTGCGGGCTGTGAATGAAGAGAGTGCGGAGGAGAGCCGTAAGGTGGCTGTCGTAAAATCTGCAGTCAGCACTCTTTCTTTCTCAGAGATGGAAGCCATCACCCATATTTTCGACGAACTGAACGGCATGGAGGGAATCCTGGTGGCCAGCAAGATCGCTGACAGAGTCGGTATCACCAGATCTGTGATCGTCAATGCCCTGCGGAAGTTCGAAAGTGCCGGTGTGATTGAATCCCGTTCCTCCGGTATGAAAGGAACCTATATTAAAGTTTTGAATGATGCCGTATTCGATGAGATCGAGGAACTGAAGCGTCAGAACGGCAGAAATTAAATGAAAAATGTAAGAATTTGCAAGAATAAGAAAAATTTAGGAAGAAGAGACTATTGCGAAAAATAGTCTCTTTTCTTTATATTTATTCTGAGTGAGTTTATTTTACTATTGTGTTTTTGTCGAAATACTTTATAATAAAATAAAATGGGTATATGGTAGAAGGCGGTTTTTGGGCGCTATTGTCAGAAGACCGCGGAATGTGAGGTAATATGATACAGACAAACGCATTTGATTATATCAATGTTCTGGACCGGGCAGCGGACGCAGCCTGGCAGCGGAACGAAGCCATTTCCAATAATATCGCCAATGTGGATACTCCGGGCTACAAAAGACAGGATGTGGCCTTCGAATCAGTACTGCAGCAGGCTCTTGGCAACAACAGATATGAGTCCATGGATGATAAGGTGGCCAATGTGAATCTGAGCAGACTGCGGGGCAGGGCTTATGTGGACTATGCCAATTATTCCTATCGCCTGGATGGCAATAATGTGGATATTGAAAATGAAAATGTAATGCTGGCGGAGAACCAGCTGAAATATCAGGGACTGATCAGCAGTATCAATCAGGAATTTACCAATCTAAAGACAGTGATGAAATGAGGAGTTAGTGTATGAGTATGTTTTCAGCATTTGATGTTACGGCATCGGGACTTACCGCCCAGAGACTGCGTATGGACGTGATCTCCGAAAACGTTGCCAATGCCAATACTACAAGAACCGAGGATGGTACCCCTTACCGCCGTAAGATCGTTACCTTTCAGCAGAAGGGGCAGCAGCAGACTTTCAGTCAGGTGCTGCACAACGTGAGCAGTAGCTATACCGGCAGCGGCGTGAAGGTAAGCCAGATCTTTGAAGATACTACTACGGAGATGAATATGGTATACGATCCTTCCCATCCCGATGCGGATGAGAACGGCTATGTGACATATCCGAATGTAAATATTGTTCAGGAAATGACGGATCTGATCGATGCCAGCAGATCCTATGAAGCCAATTCCACGGCATTTGGCGCCAGCAAGTCCATGGCATTAAAAGGACTGGAGATCGGTCAGTAAGCTGACGGGTCTTTATTACCGGGCTCCGGATAGCGGCGCCGGAATATATGTGAGGAAGGACATGGTTTATTAAAATGGATATTTCAGCAATTACAGCTTTGAACAGTGTAAACGGTACTGCCACAGTATCTCCCGCTTCCCTGACCGGAATGCTGGCGGAGAAGGAGAAAAAGGCAGAAGGCACTATGTTCGAAACTTTTCTGAATACAGCAATCGACAATGTGAAGATCACCAACAGTTATCTCTCGGATGCCGAGAATGAGAAGATACGATTTGCATTGGGTGAGACCGACAATACCCACGACCTTACTATTGCTATGGAGAAGGCTTCGACTGCATTGCAGTATACCGTAGCCATCCGCGATAAGGTGATGGAAGCATACAAGGAACTGATGCAGATCCAGATCTAAAGAAGTATTTTTATTCTTGACGTAAGAGGAGAGAGCTGCAATGGCAGACAAATTAAAAGAAATACCTGCAAAAATACTGGAATGGTGGAACAAATTCACCACCAGGCAGAAGAGCATCATCGTTGGAGCGGCGGCGGTTGTGATATTTGCATTTGCAATCATCATGTACGTTATGAGTAAGCCCCAGTATGTACGGCTGATCACCTGTGAGACAACATCACAGGCTTCGGAGATCATAGATACTCTGGACAGTGCGGGAATTGCACATAAAGAATCCAATGACGGACTGAAGATCGATGTAGAGAGCAGCCAACAGAGTGCGGCAAACCTGGCACTGGGTTCCGCAGGATATGTACCGGATGCGTTAGATTTGAATGATTATCTGGGCGGTAGTATGTCTACGACCGCCACTGACAAAGAGAGACTTTACAATTCCTATCTGGAAAAATACATAACACAGACGATAGAAGCACAGAGCGCAGTAAAATCCGCCAAGGTACATCTGAGTTTTCCGAAAGATAACGGAACTCTGGCAGCACAGAAGGAAGAGGCGTCTGCCTTCATCCAACTGGAACTGGACGGCACCTTTACCTCCGCCAATGCTGCGGCACTGGCAAAATGTGTGGCTACCTGGCTGCGCAACGATACTACGGCGAATATCACTATTATGGATACAGATTCCAACCTGCTGTTTGCAGGTGGAGATGATTATTCTACCGCAGGAATCGCTAATTCTATGCAGGAGCTGCAGAATCAGGCGGAATCCATGATCGCCAATCAGGTCAAGAAGGTACTGCTGGGAACAAAACAGTATAATGATGCGGCCGTTACCAGCCACCTGAGCATGGATTTCTCTGATTATAAGGAGACCGTAAAAGAGTATTATGCAAACTCTGGCAGAGATGAAGGTATGCTTTCCCATGAGGAGACTTATGAGAGCGAGAATACCAATGACGGCGGCGGTGTACCGGGGACAACTTCCAACGGGGAGAGCGGAAATACTACCTATGTATCTCCGGACAGCAGCAACAGTTCTTCCTCTACTTCCGAAACCAGCCGGGATTATCTGCCGAATGAGTCTATTAAGGATACTGTGACACCGGCAGGAGGAATCAACTACACTAATTCCTCCATATCTATTGCAGCAATTACTTATAAAGAAATTCATTATGAGGATGTAAAACGACAGGGGCTTCTGGATGGCACTACCTGGGATGAATACAAATCCCAGAACAGCGCAGATACCAAGATGACAGTTGATCAGGATATGTACAGCCTGGTAGCCAATGCCACCGGTATCAATGAGAGTAATATTACGATTATTGCTTACGAAAGTCCTATTTTTTACGATAAGGAAAGCAGCCCGGTTACGGCACAGAATGTGTTGAGCGTGCTTATGCTGCTGTTGATCCTGGGACTGTTGGCATTTGTGATATTGCACAGCATGCGTACCAGACAGGCGGTACAGCAGGAGGAAGAGGTATCTGTGGAGAATATGCTGCAGTCTACCCCTGAAGCAGAGCTGGAAGATATTGATGTGGAATCTAAGTCTGAGACACGTAAGATGATTGAAAAATTCGTAGATGAGAATCCGGAATCCGCAGCGGCATTGTTGCGTAACTGGCTGAACGAGGACTGGAACTAAGAAACGGAGTAACTATGGCAAGGACAAAAGCAGAAGGTGGAATATCGGGACTGCAGAAAGCTGCAATCCTCCTGATCTCTCTGGGACCGGAGAGATCCGCCGGAATTTTTAAACACTTAAAAGAAGAAGAAATCGAAGAACTGACCCTGGAAATCGCCAATACCAGAAGTGTGACTCCTCAGGTCAAAGAAGAAGTGATCAACGAATTTTACGAAGTGTGTCTGGCACAGCAGTATATTGCCGAGGGTGGTATCAACTACGCAAAGGAACTGCTGGAAAAGGCACTGGGTTCCGACAAGGCTATGGATGTCATCGGCAAGCTGACTGCATCTTTACAGGTAAAGCCCTTCGAGTTTGTGCGTAAGACGGATGCCAGCCAGCTGATCAACTTCATTCAGGACGAGCATCCGCAGACCATTGCTCTGATTCTGTCTTATCTGTCACCCAGCCAGGCGGCGTTGATCATTTCCGCATTGCCACCCGACAGCCAGGC
Organism: Waltera sp.; assembly: GCF_046969025.1. Taxonomy (NCBI): domain Bacteria; kingdom Bacillati; phylum Bacillota; class Clostridia; order Lachnospirales; family Lachnospiraceae; genus Waltera; species Waltera sp. The sequence goes on from NZ_JBKVQF010000001.1 coordinate 204,004, forward strand.
AGAGGTAGCCAGACGTATTGCAGTCATGGATCGTACCAGTCCGGATGTCATCAAGGAAGTGGAAAAAGTACTGGAGTCCAAGCTGGCAAGTCTGGTGAATCAGGACTACACCATTATCGGTGGTGTGGATGCAGTGGTGGATATCCTGAATACTGTAGACCGTGGTACCGAGAAACATATCATGGAGACTCTGGAGATCGAAGAGCCCGAACTGGCAGACGAGATCCGAAAAAAGATGTTCGTTTTCGAGGACATATTGCTCCTGGACGACAAGGCAATTCAGCGTGTGCTGCGTGACGTGGACAACAACGATCTGGCAGTGGCACTGAAGGGTGCCAACGAGCAGGTACAGAATGCTATCTTCAACAACCTGTCCAAACGTCTGGTTGTTATGATCAAGGAAGATATGGAATTCATGGGTCCTGTTCGTATGAAGGATGTAGAAGAAGCACAGCAGAAGATCGTCAATATTATCCGTAAGCTGGAGGATTCCGGAGAGATCATCATTTCCAGAGGTGGAGGTGACGAGATCGTTGTCTAGTAATCTTTTAAAACGGGGATTTACACAGCTTGTGGAAGAAGATGCCCGGGTGATCAATACCAACGATCTGGTAGCGAAAAGGATCCGGGAACTGGCTGCCAAAATGCAGCAGGACGAAGGAACCGGATTTATCTCCGGACTGGCGGCAGATAAAGTAGAGGCACTGGTGACGGACACCGGGGATGGCGAAGAAAATCCGCAGACTTCCGGCAATGTGATCAAGGCCGGAGAAGACCTGCAGAAATTAAAAGAGGAAGCCGAAGCAGAGGCTCAGAAGATCATAGAGGATGCCAAAGCAAAGGCTGAGAGCATTCTGGCGGATGCCAGAGCACAGGCAGAAGCACAGAAAGCAGACGCACTGGAGCAGGCCAGAAGGCAGGGACAGCAGGAAGCGAAAGCGGAGGCTGAACGCGCAGAGGCCCAGAGAGCAGCGGAATATCAGAAAAAAGCTGCCGGACTGGATGCGGAATATCAGAAGAGAATGGATGAACTGGAGCCCCAGTTCGTAGATACCATTACGGGTATTTACGAGCATATTTTTGATGTGGATCTGCATTCTTACAGAGAAGTGCTCTGCTATCTGATTTCTGCTACCATGAGAAAAACAGAGGACAACCGGAGCTTTCTCGTACATGTTTCCAAAGAAGATTATCCCTATGTCAGCATGCAGAAAAAGCAGATCATGGCAGGGGCAACTGCACCGAACAGTACGGTGGAGATCGTTGAGGACATGACCCTGGGCAAAGGTGAGTGCATGATCGAGACCGAAAGCGGCATTTTTGATTGTGGACTGGGGACTCAACTGTCGGAACTGCGTCAGAAACTAAAATTATTATCCTACGAAGGCTGATAAATGGTCATTAAGAACATTGATTTTGAAAAATATAATAAAATGGCAGAAAAGAGCTTTTACCGTAAGCTGGGGAAAGTGGTCAATGTGGTAGGTCTGACCATAGAGTCCGCCGGACCGGATTCCAAACTGGGGGATCTGTGCCGGATCCTTCCGGATGCGGAAGGGGCAAGGCCCATCATGGCAGAAGTGGTAGGCTTCCGTGACAAGAAGACACTGCTTATGCCCTATGATTCCGTAGATGGTATCGGATTGGGATGTGTGGTGGAAAATACCGGAGATCCCCTGAAGGTCACGGTAAACGACAAACTGCTGGGCAAGACGGTGAACGGACTGGGCGTGCCTATTGACGGCGAAATGATCAATGGAGCCGCCTATCCGGTAGAGGCAGCACCACCCGATCCTATGTCCAGAACTATTATCGATCAGGTACTGCCGTTGGGAGTCAAGGCGGTAGACGGCATGATCACGGTAGGAAAAGGTCAGAGAATTGGTATCTTTGCCGGCTCTGGTGTGGGCAAATCCACCCTGATGGGTATGTTCGCCCGCAATACCAAAGCGGATATCAATGTCATAGCACTGATCGGCGAGCGAGGCAGAGAGGTACGGGAATTTATTGAGAGAGATCTGGGTGAAGAAGGTATGCGCAGATCTGTTGTGGTTGTGGCAACCTCCGACCGGCCGGCTCTGGAGCGTAACAAGGCGGCCAAGACAGCTACCGCTATCGCGGAATATTTCAGAGATCAGGGCAAGGATGTCCTGCTGATGATGGACTCCCTGACCCGTTTTTCCATGGCCCAGCGGGAGATTGGACTGGCCAGCGGAGAACCGCCGGTGACCAGAGGATATCCTCCCAGTGTGTACTCGGAGATGCCGAAGCTGTTAGAGAGAGCCGGAAGAGCCGCAGTAGGCTCTATTACCGGATTGTATACAGTTCTGGTAGACGGCGATGATTTTAACGAGCCCATTACAGATACCGCCCGAAGCATTCTGGACGGTCATATTATGTTGGACAGAAAGCTGGGACATAAGAACCATTACCCGGCTATCGATATTTTGCAGAGCATTTCCCGATGCATGAGCCAGATCGCCACCAGGGAACACAAACAGGCAGCCAACAAGCTGAAAAATGTACTGGCAACCTATAATGAGGCGGAGGATCTGATCAATATCGGTGCATACAAAAAGGGCAGCAACCCGAATATTGATTATGCAATCTCCAGAATCGATGCTGTGAACGGCTTCCTATGCCAGGGTACGGATGAAAAATTTACCTTTGAAGAGACCGTACAGATGCTGGAAGAGCTGTTCGCAGATCAGGGGTGAGATAAATGGCGAGATTCAGATATTCTCTGCAAAACATCCTGAATATCAAAGAAAAAATGGAAACACAGGCGAAACAGGAATTCGGAACGGCGCAGGCGGCTCTGAATGTGGAAACAGAACATCTGGAGCGCTTGAAAGAACGCAGAAGAGAGTATGAAGAGCAATCTGCGAGGCTGTTAAAAGGAAAGCTGGATCTGCGGGCCATTGAAGAGAACAAGGAAGCACTTTTGAAAATGGACAGCATTGTGGCAACGCAGGCAATCCGGGTGGAAAGAGCAAAGGAAAATGTGGAGGCTGCCAGAGAACGGATGGCAGAGGCCATGAAGGAAAGAAAGATGCATGAGACACTGCGGGAGAAGGCATTTGAGGCTTTTCTGCAGGAAGAAAACCATGCGGAAAGTAAAGCAATTGATGAACTGACCAGTTACACCTACGGACAGAAGAACCGCTAGAACGGGGATGCGGGGCGAAAAGCCGGCAGGTGATGGAAAGGCATGAGGTTTAGTATGGCAAGAGAAAAAACTCCGGAAGAAAACGCAGCGGATAACGAGAGAAAACAGCTGGTGGAAGAGAAAAAAAATTTAAAGAAAGAACAGCAGGCCCAGCGAAAAGAAGCAAAGCGCCGGGCAAGGGAAATTGCCAAACAGGAAGATGAACTGGAGGACGGGAATGAGGGGAACAGCCTTTTGACCTTCGGGGCCACGATCTTGATCGTGGCATTGTGGCTTGCTGTGATCTGTGTAATCATCAAGCTGGATATCGGCGGCTTCGGAAGCTCGGTAGTAACACCGATCTTAAAGGATGTTCCGGTACTTAACCGGATTCTTCCCGGCAACTCTGTGACTGAGACAACGAATTCCGGTGCTTACGGCGGCTATACCAGCTTACAGGATGCGGTGGATCAGATCAAGAGTCTGGAACTACAGCTGGAGCAGATACAGAATGCATCTTCCGCCAAGGACGAAGAACTGGATCAGCTGAAAGCCGAAGTTCTCAGGCTGAAGGAATTCGAAAATCAGCAGGTGGAATTCCAACGGATTCAGAAGGAATTCTATGACGAGGTCGTTTATTCCGATAAGGGACCCGGAGCGGAAGAATATAAGAAATATTATGAGTCCATGGATCCGGCCACTGCGGAATATATTTACAAACAGGTAGTGACTCAGCTGCAGGAGAGTCAGGAAGTGCAGGATTATGCGGCCGCTTATTCAGCCATGAAGCCGAAGCAGGCAGCGGCAATTTTTGAACAGATGACGAACAATCTGGATCTGGCAGCCAGAATTCTGAAGGTCATGAGTGCGGATGACAGAGGTGCCATCCTGGGAGCTATGAATTCAGAAGTAGCGGCAAAGATTACTAAAATTATGGATCCGGAATCTTAAGAAAAAGCAGAAAAGATCCGATACATGATTTGTAGTATAATTACAGGTCATAGACCGTCATAAGGTGGTAAAAGGGGCCTGGGAAAGGAGGAGTTATGGCAGGAACGACAATTAAAGGTGTCGGTAACAGCGGCAATGTGCAGATACCGGATATGGTCACAGCAGCGAAGCAGAATGCGGGAACCAGCTTCCAGGCGGTATGGAATAAGACCCAGAGCAATGCCCAGACAACTAATGCAGCCGACGGGGACCGCACCCAGGCGGGACGGAACGATGTCAGACGTGGTGAATCTTTGAGAGCCGGCGGCAGACAACGCGACAATGTAGCGGATGTCTCTGATGGAAACAAGACGATGGAAGATGACAGCCTGGATGCAAAGGATCTGGAGAAAGTTCAGGAAGTTGTGGGAACGGTGGTACAGAACCTGATCCAACAGATCACGGATACATTTTCCGTCAGTGAAGAAGAACTGCAGGCCACCATGGAAGATCTGGGAATGACAGAAGTGGATCTGACAGATCCCGGGAAACTGAATGAATTGCTGATGGCAGTCAGCGGAGCACAGGATTCGTTCGCATTACTGACGGATGAGAATCTGTACAATGATGTAAAAGGAATTATGGATCTGCAGAAGGAACTGACAGGGCAGGCGCAGGAAGAGTTACAGCTATCTCCTGAAAAATGGCAGGAAGCGGTAACACAGATCACACAGGAAACTGTGGCGGAACCGGTGATCACCGTGGAAACAGATAAAACAGAGGATGTGGCCGTTACTACGGAAGAATCTACTGTGGATACCACAGAAGCAACCGTGACACAGGTACCTGACAGCGGGGAAAAAGTTCCCGTACAGAACGCACAGGAGAACAAGACCGAAGATTCCGGCAGCAGACAGGAACACAACGACGGTGGACAGCATGGCAATCTGTTATTACAGAATCTGAAGGAAGACAATTTCCTGGCACAGTTACAGCAGACGGCACAGACAGAGGAAGCAAGAACCGCAGATACGCAGGACATTATGCGTCAGATCATGGATTACATGAAGGTGTCCGTCAGGGCAGACAACTCCGAACTGGAAATGCAGCTGCACCCTCAGAGCCTGGGAACACTGCACATACAGATGGCATCCAGAAACGGTGTGGTTACGGCCAATTTCATTGCACAGAATGAAACAGTCAAGGCAGCACTGGAAAGTCAGATGGTACAGCTGAAGGAAAACTTTGCAGAGCAGGGTGTCAAGGTAGAAGCTATTGAAGTTACCGTTCAGACCCACCAGTTCGAACAGAATCTGGAGCAGGGAAGAGGCAATAACAGTAATACGGCAAATGAAACGGGTGCAGGTAGAAAGCGTACCCGCAGGATCAATCTGAACGCAGCATTTGCAGAAGAAGAGCCTCAGACCGAAGAAGACCGGATCGCAGCAGATATGATGTCGGCGAACGGCAATACGGTGGATTTTACCGCATAATAAATAACGAAAGGAGAAAAAGGAAATGGCATTGGTTGCACCCGTGGAAAACGGTAAGATCGTAGAGACTGCATCACAGGCTTCTGTAAAAAAATCCACAAAATCAAGCAAAAGCGGGATGGACAAGGAAGCATTTTTACAGCTCCTAGTAGCGCAGATGAAGTATCAGGATCCTCTGGAACCCACATCCAACACCGAGTACATATCCCAGTACGCACAGTTCTCACAGGTAGAGCAGATGCAGAATATGTCCAGCAGCATGGACTTACAGAGAGCAAGCTCACTGGTAGGCAAGGAGGTCTACATCAAGACCACTACATCCTCCGGAGAGACCAAGCTGGTACAGGGCAGAGTAGATTATGTGTCCTATGAGAACAACAAAGCATACCTCTACATCAATGAGAAGAAGTACTCCATTGATGATCTGGATTCCGTAGTGGATACGGATTATCTGAATGCGTACAACAAGGCTTACAACTTTACCGTAAAGCTGAACAAGCTTCCTAATGTAAACGGCATTGATTCCAGTGATGGCAAGACCATTGATGATCTGGAGAAGGAATACAACGATATGACTGATTACGAGAAATCCTTCCTGGCAAAAGATACCGTGAACAGCTTGAATAAGTACATTGAACGTCTCAAGGAGATCCGCAAAGCTGCCGAAGAAGCAGAAGAAAAGAAGGATACCGAGAGCAAGGATGAGTCAGAAGAAACTGACAGCACAGAGAGCGTATAATGCAGTAAGCAGCTGACGCAGAGGGGCAGATGGATATGGATATTCAGAACAACAGTTTTCTGTCCATTGACCAGTTGGCAAATCAGTACTTAAACAGCAGCCGCAAGACCGTAAAAGCAGCACAGGAAAATCTGGTATCTTTCCAGGAGATCCTACAGAACAAAAGCCAGGAACAGAATGTTTCCGGAACGCAGGATCTGAAATTCTCCAAGCATGCCGCCGTACGGCTGGAAAACAGAGGCATTGAGCTGACAGACGCACAGCTGGAACGCTTGAATGACGGAGCAAGAAAAGCGGGACAGAAGGGAATCAGGGATTCTCTGGTGATCGTGGATGACTTGGCCTTTATTGTGAATGTACCCAATAAGACCGTGGTGACTGCCATGAACAGCAGAGAAACCGAAGAAAACGTATTTACAAATATTAACGGAGCCGTTATTATGTAGACCGGACCAGGGATGGAGGTCATGCTCCCTTGAATGACAGAGAGGGAGCACGGTTCCAATACAGGAGGAACAAAGCACTATGATGAGATCATTGTATTCTGGCGTAGCAGGACTTAAGACACACCAGACCAGAATGGACGTAATCGGTAATAATATTGCCAACGTCAACACAACAGCTTACAAATCCAGTTCCATGACTTTCAGTGAACTGATGAGCCAGACCACACAGAAGGCCAGTGGTGCCAACGCTACCACTGGTGTCGGCGGTACCAATGCCAAGCAGATCGGTCTGGGCGTTAAGGCAGGAGCTATCAACACTGCCATTACCACACAGGGTTCCGCACAGTCTACCGGCAACCCCTTTGATATCATGATCACCGGAGACAATTTCTTCGTAGTCAGCAACGGCTCCGAGAACTTCTTTACCAGAGACGGTTCTTTCTATGTCGATGGCGCCGGCAACCTGGCAATGACCAGTACCGGTTACAACGTCATGGGATGGGGCGTGGATGAGACCACAGGTAACATCAAGCAGGATACCGTAACCGCACTGCGTATTATGAGTGCAGCAAATATGACTTATCCCCCTGAGGCTACCACACAGGCAAATATTTCCGGTATTCTGGATGAGAACGATAAGGATGTGACCAGCGCCAATGGTAAGACGGTAAATCTGAACTTCTTCGACGCAAGAGGTTACAGCTATACTGCAAAGTTCACCTTTAAGCAGTCCAGCGGAACCGCCAGCAATGAATACAGTATGGAATTGACGAAACTGTTGGATTCCACCGGAGCAGAGATTGATATCTCCAAAGTGAAATTTGGAGACAACTCTACCCAGACACTTCAGACCCCGGTAACATTTGCCGGCGATACTTATGAGTGGGATGGTAAACAGTTAAAGACCAAGGCCGACAAAAAGGTGGTTGCGGACCTGAGTGTAGCATTTAATGCCGACGGAAGTCTGATCGATACTTCCAATGACGCAGCAGCGGCAAAGGCACAGCAGGAGACCCTGGATGCTATTGCAGCGGCTTATGGATATGAAGGTTCTACAGACGAGTTCCTGAAACTTTATCAAAAGGATGCCAAAGGTACAGAGGTAACCGTAGAGACCATGCTTGGAAACATGGCAAAAACGACAACTGCACAGGGGGATCTGGTTCTTACTACAGATAAAGATAAACCAATGACTATGGATGGCCGGTTCTTTGAAGGTGTCAAGGTAATATTTGACACGGATACCGGTAAGCTGAAACAGGTAGGCAGCAACGTTACCGACTTTAAAACCAATGTGGATTTCACACCACTGGGCGGAAATTTTTCAAATATTACCATCGACCTGTCCGAATGCACCAACTACGACAACAAGGGTACTTCCACCATCGGTGCAACAAGTGGCGACCTGGATGGTCTGGGAACCGGACGTCGTCTGGGAGATATGATCGGCGTGTCTATTCAGAAAGACGGCATGATCTATGCCAGCTATGACAACGGTATGACCAAACTGTTAGGCCAGATTGCTACCGCAGCATTTGCCAATGCTTCCGGTCTGGAGAAAGAGGGAGACAACCTCTACTCTGCAACCCTGAACTCCGGTGAGTTCGACGGTATTGGCGTAGACATCACTGCAGGCGGCGGATACATGTCCACCGGTCAGCTGGAGATGAGTAACGTAGACCTGTCTTCCGAGTTTACTGAGATGATCACCACACAGAGAGGTTTCCAGGCCAACAGCCGTATCATTACCGTATCCGATACTCTGTTGGAAGAACTGACCAACCTGAAGCGTTAATAAAGTGTTAAAATTATAATAAACATATAAAGGGATAGGAATTCCACCTGTCCCTTTTGTGTGTATAAAAGATCAAGGGAAAAAAGTACTATAAGAAAAAATGAGAAAAAAGCATAAAACGGATAAAGTGTAGAAAATGTTCGGATAACAGGGAAGGAGAAGACAGCATGGTAGAAGTTACGAAGATTAATGGAGTCAAGGTATTGGTGAATCCGGACCTGATTGAACTGGTGGAAGAGACCCCGGATACGGTGTTGACACTTACCACCGGAAAGAAAATAATTGTAAAAGAAAGTAGACAAGAAATAAAAAATCTTGTAATATTATACAGAAAGGATATTTTTGCAAGATAAAAAAGCAGAATGTCAGGTGATTTAAGTGGATATAGCATCTTTAGCAGGAATATTATTAGCGTTATTCATGTTGGTATTTGGTATCATAAGCTCTGCGGGTGTCGGAGGATTCGGAGAATATCTGGATCCGGCTTCTGCAATTATTACATTCGGTGGAGCTTTCTCCTGTACCCTCATGTCCATGAGCTTACAGAATTACATAGCGGGTCTGAAGTCCTTTACTCTGATCTTCAAGGCACCGGCACTGAATACTTCCGAGATGATCGGCAAGATCATAGAGCTTTCCAATGTGGCACGTAAGGAAGGTCTGCTGTCTCTGGAAGAAGCAGCAACGGATCTGGAGGAACCTTTCCTGAAAAAGGGAATTCTTCTGATCGTCGATGGTACCGATCCCGAACTGGTACGTGCCATCATGGAGACAGAACTGGTAAGTGTAGAGGGAAGACATAAAGAGACGATCGGTTTCTGGGATACACTGGCGGCCATGGGCCCTGCCTGGGGTATGATCGGTACCCTGATCGGTCTGGTAGATATGTTGTATCACATGGACGATCCGTCCACACTGGGACCTGCAATGGCAGTGGCGTTGATTACTACATTGTACGGATCCTTGCTGGCAAACTGGATCTGTACGCCTGTTTCCAATAAATTAAAAGCAGATAATGCTGTGGAAATGCAGCAGAAGGAAGTTATGATCGAGGGGCTTTTATCCATACAGGCTGGTGAAAATCCCCGTGTCATCGAAGAAAAACTGAAGTCATTCCTTCCTCCGAAGGACAGAACAAGTGCAGATGGTGAAGAGGAAGCAGGGGGTGAAGCATAATGGCAAAACGTAAGCCAGAAGATCCACCTGCTGGCTCCCCGGCATGGATGACCACATTCAGTGACCTGATGAACTTGCTGCTGTGCTTCTTTGTTATGTTGTTTTCCATGTCTTCGATAGATGCAACCAAGTACAGCGAAATGGCAGCAGCTATGTCGAACAGCACTTTTAGCATTTTCAATGCCGGATCCACGGCAATCGGTGAGGGTATCCTGATCAGCAACGGCGTCAGCCAGTTGAATGATCTGGATGAGTATATCAGTAATGCCGGAAGAAACGCAGACAGTGAGACGGATTCTGATAATTATGAGAAATATGACAGCGCAGAAGCTTTGGAAGAGGCACTGAATGAGAAAAATCTGGAGAGCAACGAAGAACTGGCTGAAACAGTACAGGAAGCTCTGGTGGAGGACAGCCTTGCAGATCAGGTCAGTGTGTCATTTACGGCACAATATGTGCAGCTATCTATGAAGGGAGCGCTGTTGTTTGATTCCGGAAGTGACAGCCTGAAGGATCAGGCTAAGGCAGTTCTGGACAAGGTGGGAGTGATCCTGGAACGTTACGGAAGTAATTCCACCATAGAAATCGAAGGACATACAGATAATGTCCCTATTCACAGTGCGAGGTTTGCCGATAATGAAGAATTGAGCAGCGCCAGAGCACTTTCCGTGTTCTATTATCTGACAGAGACTACCTCTCTGGATCCATCTGATCTGAGACACGCAGGGATGGGTGACCGTGTACCGGTAGCTGATAACTCCACAGAAGAGGGGCGCAGCAAGAACCGGCGTGTAGAGATCAGAATCTATAATCCATCCACAACATATTAGTGTGGAGAGGGAAAGGAAGCATAAGACCAATGAAGAAAAATCTGATGACAGTATTGATTCTGGCACTGCTGGTGGTGAACATTGTGTTGACCAGCGTCATGCTTGTGAGCATTGTGGGTACGAATAAGAAGACCGCACAACTGGTAGACAATATTACCACTGCCATGAATCTGGAACTTACCGTTCCGGGGGATGAAGAAACAACGAATGTTGCCCTTACCGATACAGAGGTATATAATATTGCAGACTCCATGACAATTCCTCTGAAGAGCGAAGCAGGAGCAAAACAGGATTACATCATGTTTGATGTATCTTTGTCTATCAACAAGAAGCATAAGGATTATAAGACCTATGGCAGCAGTGACACGCTGGCAAGCTATGAGAACCTGATCAAGGATGCTATCACGGCTACCGTTTCCGCACATACAGAGGATGAGTGCAGAGAGGATATGGAAGGCTTAAAAGAGGAGATTCTGAAGTCTGTTCAGGATCTATTCCAATCCGACTTCATCTACAAGGTCGCAATCAGCGGAGTGAAATTCGGCTGATGAAGCGGGAAAATAAGATGACAGGAGGTGAGGGCCTGTGAGTGATATACTTTCACAAAGTGAAATTGATAATCTTCTGAAACAGTTGTCTGAGGGAGACCTGGATGTAGACCAGATCCAGGGGGAGGACGAGAAGCAGGTCAAAAACTATGACTTCAGCCGCCCTACCAAATTCTCCAAAGAACATTTACGAACCTTGGAGATCATATTCGAGCATTACAGCCGACTGATCTCTACGAACCTTCCGGTATATCTGCGCAAGAACGTGCAGGTATCGGTAGCAAGTTCGGAAACGGTTACGTTCAGTGAGTTCTCCAACGCACTTTCGAATCCGTCGGTGCTTGGAATTGTTAATTTTGCACCACTCAACGGCAATATTATTATAGAGATTGCAACTAATCTATGTTATGCCATGCTGGATCGTATGCTGGGAGGCAGCGGCCAGCCATTGGAAAAGAGCAGAGATTTTTCCGATATAGAGCTGACAATCTTACAGAAGCTTTTGGTCATGTTTACGCAGCTGATGCGTGAACCCTGGAAAAACGTTGTTGAGATCTCACCGGTGTTAAGCCGGCTGGAAACGAATCCCCAGTTCGCACAGGTAATTGCTCCCAGCGATATGATCGCTATTGTTACCCTGAATATGAAAATCGGGGATGTCGAAGGAATGGTAAATATCTGTCTTCCTTTCTTTACACTGGAAGATGTGATGGATAAACTGAACACCAAATACTGGTTCTCCACAATGCAGGAGAATCACGATGAACACTACGAGGAGTACATTGAGTCCATGATCCGGAGAGTAGATATTCCGATCAAGGCAGTGCTGGGAAAGAGCACCATTTCGGTGAATGATTTCCTGAATCTGCAGGTGGGTGACTGTATCCGGCTGGATTCCAGAGTCGATACCGACATGAATGTGTATGTGGGCAATATTAAAAAGTTCACGGCACTGCCCGGTACGGATAGAGATTCGTATGCTGTTCAGATCACATCGGTGATCAGAGAGGAGGAGTAACGATGGATGGGATGTTATCTCAGGATGAGATAAATGCCCTGCTGCAAGGTATGGATCTGTCGGATACCGCGGATGGCGGTGATGCGGCAGCAGATCCGACACCGGAGAACAGTACGGCTGAAAATTATAATAATGAGAATGAAGCTGCGGAGAACGCAGCACCGGTTGTCAGTGACGGAGAGGAACTGACGGATGTAGAGAAGGATGCGATTGGCGAGGTGGCCAATATCAGTATGGGATCCTCTGCCACAACCCTATATTCACTGGTAAACCGCAAAGTAAATATTACAACTCCTGTGGTTACGCTGGCTACATGGAAAAACCTGCTGGACGCCTATGAAAAGCCCTGTGTATTTATTCAGATCAAGTATACCCAGGGACTGGACGGTACCAATATTCTGGTATTAAAAGAACATGATGTAAAAGTTATCACTGACCTGATGATGGGCGGTGACGGTACGAATACAGATGGAGAGCTGGGAGAACTGCATCTGAGTGCAATTTCCGAGGCGATGAACCAGATGATGGGCTCCGCAGCGACTTCCCTTTCCACACTGTTGCAGACGGTAATTGATATCAGCCCGCCTGAGTCTTCTCTTTTTGATCTGACAGAGGTAAAGGATGGCAAGGAAATATCTCCGTTTTTAGGAGGAACCTTTGTAAAAATCGCATTCCGTATGCAGATCGATGATCTGGTAGACAGTTCTATCATGCAGTTGTATCCCATCGATTTTGCCCGTAAGCTGGTAGAGACCTTTATCAATACCCAGATGGGAAGCCTGGGAGAAAGCAACGATCAGGCAGCAACTCAGCCGGAAAGCATACCTGCTCCCGCAGCAGCTTCGCAGAACAATGCAGGACAGATGAATGCCGGCGCAAACAATATGACTCAGATGAATATGCAGCAACCGGATCCCATGGCTATGAATCATATGAATGGCATGAATCAGATGGGCAACATGGGAATGCCACAGATGAACGGCATGAACCAGATGAATGGCATGAACCAGACGGGTGGCATGGGTATGAATCAGATGCCTGGCATGGACATGAATAGCATGAACCAGATGGGGATGAATGGTATGCCTCAGATGGGAATGCAGCAGATGGGGAACATGGGAATGCAACAGATGAATGGCATGGGCATGATGAACCAGATGGGCAATATGGGAATGCCGCAGCAGAATGTCAATGTGCAGCCTGCACAGTTCCAGAGCTTCTCAAATGACAGCATGGGACTTTCCGGACAGGAAAATATTGGTCTGATCAAAGATGTCCCTTTGGAAGTTACCGTAGAGCTTGGCAGAACGACGAAATCCATTTCCGAGATTCTGGAGTTCTCACCGGGTACGATCATTGAACTGGATCGTATTGCAGGAGAACCGATCGATGTTCTGGTAAACGGAAAATTTGTAGCCAAGGGTGAAGTTGTTGTAATTGAAGAAAGCTTTGGCGTCCGTATTACGGAAATTATTAAATAAAACAGAGAATAGACCAAACAAATGGAGGAAAATTAAATGGCAAAGAATATTTTGATCTGCGATGATGCAGCGTTCATGAGAATGATGATTAAGGACATTCTGACCAAGAACGGTTACAATGTTGCAGGAGAAGCAGAGAACGGAATGAAGGCAGTGGAGAAGTTCAAGGAAGTGAATCCCGATCTGGTTCTGATGGACATCACCATGCCTGAGATGGACGGCATCCAGGCACTGAAGGAGATCAAGAAGTTAGACGGTGGTGCTAAGGTTATCATGTGTTCTGCAATGGGCCAGCAGGCAATGGTTATCGAGTCTATCCAGGCCGGTGCCAAAGATTTCATTGTAAAACCTTTTCAGGCAGAACGTGTTATTGAAGCTGTGAAAAAGGTAGTGGGTTAATGATCATACTTACCGGAAAAGCAGACAGTTATGCCCAGTTCATTACAGTATTGTTCATCTTTGTGGCAGTACTGGCGGTAACCGCATTGGTAACGAAATGGATCGCAGGATACCAGAAACAACAGGGAGCGGCAGGCAATATTGAAGTGAGAGAGACCGTTCGGATCGCAAATAACAAATACATTCAGCTGGTCCGGATCGGTGAGTCTTATTTTGCCATTGCGGTCTGCAAGGATACCGTAACGGCCCTGGGACAGATTCCTGCAGAACAACTGAAAGGTAAGACTACATTGGAAAGTACTTCCGGGTTCCGGGAATTATTGGAACGTGCGGCGAAGAAAGAGAATGAAGAGAAAGATCATTGATGCAAGTATAAAATTAAAGACGATTATCTATATGGTATGCCTGCTGGTCACGGTAGGCATATTGTGTATTTGTACACCGGTAAAGGTGCAGGCATCGGAGCGTCATCTGACGGGAGATACGGAAGTTTCCACGGTGATCAATCCGGCGGGAACAGCCACGACCCCGGAAGAGGTAGGACAGCTGAATACGGCGAATACTGTCAGCATTACCTACAATAACGGTAACGGACAGATCAACGGTGCGCTTCGGATTCTGATCACTCTGACGCTGATCGCACTGGCACCGACCATTATTATCATGATGACCTCTTTTACGAGGATCATCATCGTGCTGCATTTTACCAGGTCTGCACTGAATACCCAGACGGCACCGCCGAACCAGATCCTGATCGGACTGGCACTGATCCTGACATTTTTCATTATGGAGCCTACGATCACGAGGATCAATGAGGAAGCAATCCAGCCTTTTGAGGAGGGCACGATCGATCAGGATGAGGCTCTGGAAAAAGGCATGGCTCCCTTACGGGAATTCATGTATCCCCAGACCCAGGTGAAGGATGTGGAGCTGTTCATGGATATTGCGGGTCAGGAGTGGGACGGAACCCTGGAGGATATTCCGAATTCCGTGCTGATTCCCAGCTTTATGATCAGCGAACTGCGAATGGCGTTCTGGATCGGCTTTATGATCTATATTCCTTTTATTGTAATTGATATGGTAGTGGCATCCACTCTGATGAGTATGGGTATGATGATGCTACCGCCGACGACGATCTCCATGCCCTTCAAGATCCTGCTGTTCGTACTGGCAGACGGTTGGGCACTGATCATAGGGCAACTGGTACAGACATTTTATTAGATTCGTAAGATGAGGTTTTGCTATGACGATAGATGCAGTATCGGAAATGACGAATAATGCGTTATATGTGATCATCAAGGTGTCCCTGCCGGTGTTGCTGGTATCCCTGGTTGTTGGTCTGGTCATCAGTATTTTCCAGACGGTGACTTCCATTCAGGAGCAGACACTGACCTTTGTACCGAAGATCGTTGCCATCTTTTTGTGTCTGGTGGTTATCGGTCACTGGATGATGAACACGATGGTGGAGTACACGGTGCAATTGTGGTCAAGTTTCAGCCAGTATGTACATAGGTGACGGGAAGAAATATGGTAGATCTTTCTTTTTCAATATATGATCTTGAATATTTTCTGCTGATATTCGTAAGAGTATCCTGCTTTGTATATATAGCGCCTTATTTCGGGATGAATGACACCCCGGCCAGAATCCGGATCGGCATCAGCTTTTTTACGGCGTGGCTGCTTTATGAGACGCTGACACCGGCGGATGCGGTAGTTGTTGACACTGTGATGGAATATGCGGTGATCGTCATGAAAGAGGCAATTGCCGGGCTGCTGATCGGTTTCGGGGCCAATATCTGTATGGCAGTCGTGAATTTTGCCGGTTCCATTGCTGACATGGAGACAGGCCTGTCCATGGCTACGTTACTGGATCCGGCTACGAAAGAGACCACCAGCATTACCGGTGTCTTGTATCAGTATTCTTTTATGCTGATGCTGATCGCTTCCGGAATGTACAGGTATCTTTTCGGAGCACTGGCAGACAGCTTTACACTGATCCCGGTGAACGGGGTGGTGTTTCACGCGGACAGTCTGTTACAATCCATGACAGAATTTATGAGTGATTATATCCTGATCGGCTTTCGTATTGTATTGCCGATTTTTTGTGTGATATTGCTTCTGAATGCAATCCTGGGAGTGCTGGCCAAGGTGTCTCCCCAGCTGAATATGTTTGCAGTAGGTATTCAGCTGAAGGTTCTGGCGGGGCTGACGGCAATGTTCCTTACCACCGGGATGCTTCCGGGGGCTGCCGATTTTGTCTATCAGGAAATGAAAAAGATGGTAGTATCTTTTATCGGAGGTATGATGTGATCCTGGAATATGATCTGCAATTCTTCGCTGCAGAAGGGATGGGCGGAGAGAAGACAGAGCCTGCTACCGAGAAAAAACTATCTGATGCCAGAAAAGAAGGTCAGGTTGCCAAAAGCCGTGAGATTGCCAACGGGCTGGGTCTGCTGACGGTGTTCCTGGTATTGAAAATATGGGTAGGACACATGGGGTATCAGTTTATAAATGTGTTCAGCGTCATTTACGAGAGAATTCCCGAGGTGGTGACTTTCTGGCATGGAAATATGCCACAGCAGGACACCGCAATCGCATTCCGGCAGATGCTTTTACAGGCCATCATCATTATGGCACCGCTCCTTTTGCTGGGATTAGTGGTGGCATTTTTGAGCGATGTGGTGCAGGTGGGCTGGAAGCCTACGGGAAAACCGCTACAGCCCAAGTTCAGTAAATTGAACCCGCTTTCGGGCTTCAAAAGAATTTTTTCTGCCAATGCGCTGGTGGAACTGATCAAGTCCATTCTGAAGATTGGATTGATCACTTACATATGTTATAATTATCTGAAAGATAAATGGCCTCTGCTGTTTTCCCTGTATGATATGGATCTGATGCAGGCTATTGCATTGATCGGCGGAACGGTGACAGATCTGGGAATCCGGGTGTCTCTGGTCTATATGATCATTTCGGCTGCGGATTTTATCTACCAGAAGTACAAATTCAGCAAAGACATGCGAATGACCAAGCAGGAGATCAAGGAAGAGTACAAGCAGCAGGAAGGTGATCCGCAGATCAAGGGGCGTATCCGTCAGAAGATGCAGGAAGCTTCCAGACGGAGAATGATGCAGAATCTGCCCCAGGCGGACGTGGTCATCACGAACCCAACCCATTATGCGGTGGCAATCAAATATGATCCGGAGGTGGCGGATGCCCCTATTGTGATCGCAAAAGGTGAGGATTATCTGGCAGCGAAGATCAAGGAGATCGCCAGAGAGCATCAGATAGAAATCGTAGAAAACAAACCACTTGCCAGAATGCTATATGCAAATGTGGATGTGGGACAGGCGGTGCCACCGGAATTGTACCAGGCGGTAGCAGAAGTCCTGGCGTTTGTATATCATCTGCAAGGGAAAGTATAGAAGTATAGAGAAGAAATAGAAACATTAGCAAAAAGATGAAAATACACAAAAAGAGAAAGGAGGTCAGGCACAGATGAAAATGAAAAAAGCGGATGTGGCGGTAGCAATTTATATCATGGCTGCCATTATCATGTTTATTGTGCCGATTCCCTCCTGGCTGCTGGATATTCTGTTAGCAATTAATATTTCCGTGGCGCTGACGATCCTGTTCGCCACGATGTTCAGTAAGGAAGTTCTGGATATGTCCTTCTTCCCTACGATGCTGCTGTTTACCACGATCTTCCGTATTGCGCTGAATACCTCATCCACCCGTCTGATCCTAAGAGACGGCAATGCAGGTAATGTCGTAGAAACTTTCGGTGAGTTCGTAGGTGGCGGTGATCTGGTCATCGGTGTCATTATCTTCATCATTCTGATCCTGATCCAGTTTATGGTCATCAACAAAGGTTCAGAGCGTGTATCTGAAGTAACAGCGAGATTTACCCTGGATGCAATGCCCGGTAAGCAGATGGCTATTGATGCGGATCTGAACACCGGAGCCATTACAGATGCGGAAGCAAAGAAGAGAAGAGAGAAAATCCAGGAAGAGGCAAGCTTTTTCGGTTCCATGGATGGTGCCGTAAAATATGTAAAAGGAGATGCGGTTGCGGGTCTTCTGATCACCACCATCAATATTGTGGGTGGTATCATCATGGGAATGACGAGACAAGGCATGGATATTACCAGCGCTCTGAATAAATACGCTATCCTGACTATCGGTGACGGTCTGGTAAGCCAGATCCCCTCCCTGTTGATCTCACTGTCCACCGGTATTCTGGTGACCAAGGGAAGCAAGGATGCTGACTTCGGTACGACACTGGTAAGCCAGTTGTTCGGTGTACCCAAGGGTCTGTACCTGGTGGGAGCCATGCTGGCAATCCTGGGATTCGTGACAGAATTGAACACGATCCTGTTCGTGGGATTGGGACTGGTGTTTATCATCGTGGCAAGAAATATCGAGGGCACGATCGAGACGGCACAGATCGAACAGGAGGTAGACAGCGAGGAAGCTGCGGCGGAGGAGATCCGGCAGCCGGAAAATGTCAACAGTCTGTTGCAGGTGGATCCCATCGAGCTGGAATTTGGTTACGGTATTATTCCTCTGGCGGATGTGAACCAGGGCGGTGACCTGTTGGATCGCGTGGTTATGATCCGAAGACAGATTGCGCTGGAACTTGGTACGGTGGTGCCTATTATCCGTCTGCGTGATAATATTCAGCTGAATCCGAATCAGTATATCATCAAGATCAAAGGTATTCAGGTCAGTGAGGGAGAAATCCTGTTTGACCATTATATGGCAATGAATCCCGGTTATGTGGAAGAGGAGATTACGGGTATCCCCACGTTCGAGCCTTCCTTCCATCTGCCGGCTATCTGGATCACGGAAGGTCAGAGAGAGCGGGCGGAGAGCCTGGGCTACACGGTAGTAGATCCCCCTTCCATCATCGCTACGCATCTGACGGAGATCATCCGCCAGCACATTGCGGAGCTGCTGACCAGACAGGATGTACAGAACCTTATCAACAATGTAAAAGAGAACAATCCTTCTCTGGTGGACGAGCTGGTACCAAAGTTGTTGGGACTGGGCGAGATCCAGAAAGTATTGCAGAATCTGTTGCGGGAGGGAATCTCCATCCGGGATCTGCTGACGATTCTGGAGACTCTGGCGGATTATGCACCGACGACAAGGGATACCGATATCCTGACGGAGTATGTGAGACAGAGCTTAAAGAGAGCAATCTCCACCAAGTATTTCCCTTCCCACGAGACTACCAGTGTGCTGACGCTGGATCCAAAGATCGAGCAGGAAGTCATGGGAAGCGTAAAACAGACAGAGACAGGAGCTTTCCTGAATCTGGATCCCGCCAGAAGCAAAGCAATTCTCAATGCGGTGGGAGAAGAGATCAAAAAGCTGGAAAACATGGGAAAGACCCCCATTATCATGACATCACCGATTGTAAGAATGTATTTCAAGCGGCTGACCGAAGATTATTATCCGGATCTGGTCGTAGTGTCTTACAACGAAGTAGAATCGAATGTGGAATTGCAGTCTGTGGGTATGGTCACAGCTTAAGATATTAAGCGCATTGAACCGACACAGGAACGAGGAACAGTATGATAATTAAGAAATTTACCGGGAAAACAGAAGCAGAGGCAACAGAGGCTGCGAAAAAAGAATTGGGAAACGGACTGGTGATCATGAATGTCCGTGAAGTGAAAAAGAAAGGGCTGTTCTCTTTTCTGTCACCGAAGCAGATCGAGGTGACCGCTGCGCTGGAGGATGAGTCCCCCCAGAGATCTGTGGTAAACAGTCTGAATCGTACGGAAGCTTCCGGGGCAGGTGTAGGTACGGCGAAGACTGTATCGATGAAAAACAGCACGGAAAATATAGAAAAAAAGCTGGATAGTCTGCAGACGCTTTTGGAAAGTCAGTTAAACAGCAGACCGGTAGATGCAAATACGGAGAAGGCAGCGGAAGCACAGAAAGAAGCTTTGGACAGTGAAGCGGAAGCAGCAGTGGAAAAGCAGGAAGAAAAAGAGGACGAGCAGAATCCGGAGCAGGATAAGTTCATCCGTCTGCTGTATAACAAAATGCTGGATAATGAGATGGATGAAAAATATGTCAACAGTATTCTGGAGGATGCTTCCAAGACAAAGAAAGCGGATCTTCCCTTTGATTATCTACTGGCGAATATTTATCAGAAGATGGTGTTGAAATTCGGAAAATCCGAAGGAATCACTCCGGCGGAGGACGGACCGAGAATCGTATGGTTCATCGGACCTACCGGTGTGGGTAAGACGACTACCATCGCCAAACTGGCAGGAAAATATTGTGTGGAAGACAAGAAAAAGGTGGCTCTCCTTACGGCAGATACCTATCGTATTGCGGCAGCGGAGCAGTTGCGGACCTATGCCAATATTCTGGAGACACCTTTCCGCGTGATCTATACACCGGAGGAGTTGCAGACCGCCATTGATGATTACTGGGACTGTGATTATATTTTTATCGATACAGCGGGGAGATCGCACCAGAATGCGGAACAGTTGGAGAAAATGAAGGAAATGGTGGGTGGACTGAAGAGACCGGAGGACTATCAGGTATTTCTGGTATTAAGTGCTACCACAAAATACAGGGATCTCCAGAAGATCGCAGACTGTTACGGAAAGATCGCAAAGTTTGAGTTGATTTTTACAAAGTTGGATGAAACAGAAGCAGTGGGGAATCTGCTGAACATAAAGCTTTATACGGATGCACCGATCGCATATGTGACCTGTGGTCAAAACGTTCCGGATGACATGGAAATGTTCAATCCTCAGAAGACGGTGAAACAGATCCTCGGAGGTAAGGAATAGAGAGGAAGGAAGAAAGCTTTAACAGAAAGGCGCGTGAAAATGGATCAGGCGGAACAGCTAAGGATCATTAAAGCAAATAACCAAATACGACCTACTGCAAGAGTCATTACCGTTACTTCCGGCAAGGGTGGCGTGGGAAAATCCAATATGTCCATCAATCTGGCAATTCAATTCCGCAAAATGGGCAAACGGGTGATCATTCTGGATGCTGATTTCGGGCTGGCGAACATCGAGATCATGTTCGGAGCAATACCGAAGCACAACCTGTGTGATCTGGTTTACGAGGGCAAGAGCATCAGTGATATCATTACCTGGGGCCCTATGGAAGTGGGATTTATTTCTGGTGGTTCGGGAATTGCCGGGATGTCCAATCTGGGAAAAGATGCCCTGACCTGTATCATACAGAATCTGGCGGAGCTGGATGCCCTGACGGATATCATTATCGTGGATACCGGAGCGGGAATCTCTGACAGTGTGTTGGAATTTCTGGTGGCCAGCGGGGAAGTGCTGCTGGTGACCACACCGGAGCCTACTTCCATCACGGATTCCTATTCTCTGCTGAAGGCACTGTACAGACATCCGAGATTCCAGGAGGATTTCACGAAGGTGATGATGGTGGCCAACCGGGTAAGTAATATCAAGGAAGGCCAGGTACTGTTCGACAAGCTGAATGCAGTCGTGACCAGATACCTGAAAATTCCCATGACTTATATGGGATGTGTACCTCAGGATCCTCAGGTCATGCAGGCGGTGATGCAGCAGGTACCCGTATCCATACAGAATCCGGGAGCAAAGGCAAGCCAGGCTTATCAGAGGATCGCAGAGAGAATGTGCGAAAAAGAAGACGATACAGCGCAGGAGCAGCAGCCCAGGCGCGGAATGGCAGCATTTTTTTCTCACATTATAGGTACGAGAAATGGAGCTACAAAACAGTCCAGATAAGAGAGGTATGAACTTATGTTATCCAGATTTGTGGAAGAAGGATCGAAAATAGAGCTCCGCGCATTGCAGCGGGGGTTGGAGGAAAAGGGAGCAGAAAGCACGGCAAAGGTGTACCAGAGCCGGGTGCTGCAGATTCTGTCGGAGGATACTCTGGAGATCTCCATGCCCATGGAGCAGACCAGACTGATACTTTTGCCGGTGGACTCGGAATACGACATGATCTTTTTCGAGGAGAACAGCCTCTACCAGTGCTTTGCAAGGATCATAGACCGGTACAAAAGCAACAACGTATATGTGCTGGTCATGGAACTGACCAGCAATCTGCGGAAATATCAGAGAAGAGAATATTATCGTTTTAGCTGCGCGCTGGATATGTGTGCCAGAAATCTGGAGGAAGAAGAGATCCAGGCACTGGAGAAAAATTCTCCTTATGAACTGCAGCCGGGACTTCCTTTGAAACACAGCGTGATCGTGGACATCAGCGGCGGAGGACTGCGATTTGTGTCTACCCAGCGATATGAACCCGGCAGTCTGATCCTGTGCAGTTATCATCTGGTGAAAGACGGAGAACAGAAAAAGTACGAGGTGGTAGGCAAAGTACTGGCGGTAAGAGAACTGGAGAAACGCAAGGGGACGTTCGAACACCGGGTACAGTACTATAACCTGGACGTAAATACAAGAGAAGAAATCATCCGCTTTATTTTTGAAGAAGAGCGTAAGAGTCGTAAAAAGGAGAGATTGGACTAATGCCAAAAAAAATACTGGTTGTTGATGACTCTGCACTCATGAGAAGAGTGCTGTGTGATATAATAGATACTGACATAAGGTTCCAGGTGGCTGACCGGGCAAAAGACGGATTGGAAGCATTCGATCTGTTGAGCCGAAACAGTTACGACGCAGTTGTCCTGGATGTGAATATGCCGCGTATGAACGGCCTGCAGCTTTTACAGGAGCTGCGTAAATACAAGATTCCCGCCCGTGTGATGATGGCCAGCACCGATACGAAGGAAGGCGCCAGAACCACTCTGGATGCTCTGGAACTGGGAGCGTTGGATTTTGTACATAAGCCGGACAGCGCAGTAGACTGTCGTGGTGAGAATTTCCGCAGAGAATTCCTGCGGACACTGAATGTGGTAGCGAACAGCAAACTGCCGGTATTTGCCGAGGAAGCGAAGCTTACCGAGGAAAAAGGCACGGTAAAAGAGATGATGAAGATCATCAATCATCATCCGGTCAGCGTGTCGGGTAGCAAGGTCGTAGCCATTGCCAGTTCCACAGGAGGCCCGAAATCTCTCCAGTCGGTGATTCCCTTATTGCCGGCGAATCTGGATGCACCGGTGCTGGTAGTACAGCATATGCCTGTGGGATTCACAGCATCCCTTGCAGAACGGCTGGATAATTTGAGCCAGCTTCATGTAAAGGAAGCAGCAGAGGGAGAAGAACTGAAAAAGGGATGGGTCTACATCGCCATGGGCGGCAAACACCTTAATGTTGTCACATCCCCGGCTGGACGCCATACGCTGCATCTGTCGGAGGAACCTTACAGGGAAGGTGTCAGACCCTGTGCCAATTATATGTATGAGTCCCTGCAGACCAGCCGCTTTGATTCGGTAGTCTGCGCCGTTATGACGGGAATGGGAGCGGACGGAACGGAAGGAATCGGGAAACTGAAAGCTTCCAAAAAGTCCTATGTGATCGCACAGGATCAGGATACCAGCGTAGTATTTGGAATGCCTAAGAGTATCATCGCAGCCGGGCTGGCAGATCAGGTAGTACCGTTAGATCAGATCGCCCAGGAGATCATACTGCATGTAGGAGTAGTAAAGTAGCAAGCAATATATGCCGTTTCCGGCAATACCGTGACCGGCAGAATGGAGGAAGAGATGGACGTAAGCCAATATCTTGAAATTTTTCTGGATGAAACAAATGAACATCTGCAGAACTTGAACACACAGATTCTGGAACTGGAGTCAGATCCTGAAAACATGGACAATATCAATGAGATATTCCGTGCCGCGCATTCCCTGAAAGGAATGGCAGGAACCATGGGCTACAAGCGTATGCAGAACCTGACCCATGACATGGAGAATGTGTTCTCGGAAGTACGTAACGGCAATATTAAAGTAAAACCGGAAATGATCGATGTATTGTTCCAGTGTCTGGATGCTCTGGAAGAGTACAAGAACAATATTCAGGAGACCTCTGATGAGGGAACCAACGACAATGAGAATCTGATCAAGGCCCTGAATGATATTTTAAACGATGGCAAGACGGAGGAGGCTCCCGCTGCCAAGGAAGAGGCTCCCACTGCCACAGCACCTGCAGCTGAATCCGGCGCAGACGGTGGTGAAAAATGGAATGACATTGCTTTTGATGACAGCCAGATCCGTGTGATCAAAGAGGCTATGAAGCAGGGTAAAAATGTATACGGCATCAATGTAGTGGTACAGGAAAGCTGTATCCTGAAGGCCGCAAGAGCATTCCTGGTATTCAAGGCAGTGGAGGAAAAAGGTGAGATCATCGTATCCATGCCCAGCGCACAGGATGTAGAGGATGAGAAGTTCGACAAGGACTTCACACTGATCGTTCTGTCTGATTACTCTCTGGATGATATTATCAAGTCCGCAGAGAGCGTATCTGAGATCGCACAGGTAACCGGTGCGGTACTGGAACTGGAGAAGACCAAGAATTACCATGCGGAAGAGGAAGCAATCGAACCCGCAGAAGAGAAGAAGGAAGCAGTGGCAGAGGTCAAGGCTGCAGAACAGCCCAAGAAGGAAGAAAAGAAGCCTGTAGCCGCAGCCAAGGCACCGGAAAAGAAACCCGCCAATAAGCCGGTCGTCAACCGTACCGTGCGTGTAGATATTGAAAAACTGGATTCCCTGATGAATCTGGTAAGTGAGCTGATCATTGCCAAGAACTCTCTGGTAGCTGCGTCCAGCAATGACCAGGGCAATAATTCCGCATTCAATGAGCAGATCGAGTATCTGGAAAACGTAACCACGAACCTTCATGAATCTGTAATGAAGGTACGAATGGTACCTATTGAGAGCGTTGTTGTGAAGTTCCCCAGAATGATCCGTGATCTGTCCAAGAAGCTGGACAAGAAGATGGAATTGTATATGAGTGGTGAAGAGACCGAACTGGATCGTACCGTAGTAGACGAGATCGGAGATCCTCTGATGCATCTGCTTCGTAATTCCGCAGACCATGGTCTGGAATCCGCAGAGGTACGTGCACAGCGTGGCAAGCCGGAACAGGGATCTATCTTCCTGGATGCTTATCAGGATGGTAATAACGTAGTCATCGAAGTAAGGGATGATGGTAACGGTATTGATGTAGAAGCTGTTAAGAATAAAGCAATCGAACGTAATCTGGTAACCACGGAGCAGGCTGCTAATATGTCTGAGAAGGATATTATCAACCTGCTGTTCCAGCCTGGATTCTCTACTTCTGAGAAGGTGACCGACGTTTCCGGCAGAGGTGTAGGTCTGGATGTTGTTAAGTCCAAGATCGAATCCTTAAGCGGTGAAGTGGAAGTGAAATCCAAGTGGGGAGAGGGAAGTACCTGGACCATTCGACTGCCTCTGACCCTTGCAATTATCCAGGCACTGATGGTAGTCGTAGGAGGAGAAAAATATGCGATCTCTCTGGGATCCATCCAGACGATCGAAGATATCTCTCCCAACGATATCAAACTGGTAGAGAACAAAGAAGTGATCAACTTGAGAGGAACCGTGATTCCTCTGATCCGTCTGACTGAGGTACTGGATGTAGAGAGTACCAGATCCCTTGAGGACAACCTGATCGTTGTCATTGTCAAGAAGGGCGATAAGATGGCAGGTCTGGTTATCGACGAACTGATCGGACAGCAGGAGATCGTTATAAAGTCTCTTGGCAAATACATCAAGCAGTGCAAATTCATCAGTGGTGCAACGATCCTTGGTGACGGCGAAGTAGCACTGATCCTGGATGCCAACGCATTACTGTAAGGAGGGAGATGACAGTTATGGAAGAACTTAGCATGAAAGAAACTTTAAAGGCCGGAGACGAGCGTAAAGTTGAGGAGGATTTTTTCCAGTATATTGTGATCCGCCTCGGAGATGAGCAGTACGGTATCGATATCCGATACATTGACAATATTGTAAGAATGCAGCATATCACCAGAGTGCCCAAGGTACCCGCATATTTAAAAGGTGTCATCAATCTGCGTGGTGAGGTTCTGCCGGTCATGAGTCTTCGCGTGAAGATGGGACTGGAGGCAGACGAACTGACCCGTGCTACCAGAATCATCATTCTGAAGCAGGAACAGCAGGGCAGTGTAGGAATCATTGTGGATGAAGTAAGAGAAGTAGTGACTCTGGGAAGCAGTGAGATTGAGAAATTATCACAGAATACCGCTGAGAGCAAAAAGAGCTTTATTACAGGTGTAGGCAAACACAATGGGGAACTGATCTCTCTGTTGGATCTGAATTCCATCACATTGGAGGAAAATGCATAAAGGAGACTGATCCATGGGAGATCTGAGTTTAGAGAAAGTTTCGGAAACATATCTGGACGTTTTAAAAGAAATTGGCAACATTGGAGCGGGCAACGCTATGACAGCACTCTCCCAGATGCTGAACTGTAAGGTAGATATGAAGGTACCGCAGGTAAAGCTTTTGGATTTCAACGAAGTAGGAGCATTGATGGGAGGAGAAGAGCAGGTAATGGTCGGTGTCTTCCTGGGAGTGGAAGGAGATATCACCGGCAGCATGATGTTTCTGGTAGAACAGGGCAGCGCCAAGCATCTTCTCCATAAGATCATGGGAGACATGGTACAGCAGGAAGGGTTCTCCGAGATCGAATTTTCTGCCATGCAGGAGATCGGCAACATTATTACGGGAGCTTACCTGAATTCCCTGTCCATGATGACGAATCTGACCATTATTCCTACCCCACCGTCTCTGACACTGGATATGGCAGGAGCTATTCTCAGTGTTCCAGCCATTGAATTCGGAACATTGGGAGACAAGATTCTGCTGATACAATCTCAGTTTTATGACGAAGTTGAGATCGACGGATATTTTATTCTGGTTCCCGATATTGAATCCTACCCGAAGATTCTGACATCTTTGGGAATACCTATAGCATAGATTCAGAAGCGCAGAAGAAGGGGAGCAGAATGAGCGAGATTATTAAAGTAGGGATGGCGGACCTGAAGACCTGTGTAAGCCCAGATGGAGTGACAACTCTGGGACTGGGCTCCTGCGTGGGAATCGCAATCCGCGACCCGGTGACAAAAATAGGCGGTCTGGCACATATTATGCTGCCGGACAGCACTACGATCCGTAACAGCAGTCAGAACATTGCAAAATTTGCAGATACCGGAATCGATGAACTGGTACGACAGATGGAGAAGCTGGGAGCCAAAAAAGCGAGAATGGTTGCCAAGATTGCTGGCGGAGCTACTATGTTCACGTTTCAGGGGAAAAACGACATGATGCAGGTGGGGGATCGTAACGTGGAGGCTGTGAAGAAGAAACTGAAAGAGATCAGTATTCCTATTTTGGCACAGGATACAGGTAAGAATTACGGAAGAACCGTAACTTTTTATCCGGAGACCGGAGAGTTCCATATTCGTGCGGTAGGAAAGAGTGAGTCCATCATTTAAGGATGGATGACCGGATGGGTAAATTATGAACAGAAAGAATATGCCATTGCTTTTGATGCTGATCGCAGGTGCGTGTACCTGGATCGTAACGCTGGTGAGAAGTTATTCGTTACTGGCAAGTCTTGTGGCACTTTTTACTGTTATGCTGCTGTTTTATTGTCTGGGAAGTGTGATCCGGCTGTTGCTGGACCGGTTCGACAGACAGAATGAAGAGAAGGCAAAACAGGAGCAGGAAGAAAAAGAGAAGGCTTTACAAGAGGAAGAAGCTGCTGGGTCACAGGAGGACACAGCGCAGAAGGGTGTAAGCGATTCGAATGGATGAAGCCGGTAAGAAAAGGTTATTAGAAGAATATGCTGCTAATAAACGACCGGAGACCAGAGAACAGTTGATACTGGAGTATGCTCCGCTAGTCAAGGCAGTAGCGGGACGGCTGAGTATGTATCTGGGCTATAATGTGGATTACGAAGACCTGGTCAGTTACGGGATTTTTGGACTGATTGATGCCATTGACAAGTTCGACTGCCTCAAAGAGGTAAAGTTCGAGACTTATGCCAGTCTGAGGATCCGGGGAGCCATTCTGGACCAGATCCGTAAAATGGACTGGATTCCCCGAACGATAAGACAACGGCAGAAGAAGATCGACGCGGTCATCAAGGAAGTGGAACAGACCACGGGACGCAGTGCAACGGATGAAGACATTGCAGCGGGACTGGGAATTTCTTCAGAGGAATATCTGGACTGGCAGTCCCAGATGAAGATCACCGGCCTGATATCCCTGAACGAGTATATGGATCAGGGAAGTGATGTCTCACAGGATTATAGCAGACATATGACAGCACGTTTTGATGGTCCGGAAGAAAGTGTGGAAAAAGAAGAACTGACCAAGGTTCTGGGAGAAGCACTGGAACTTCTGACGGAAAAGGAAAAGAAAGTAGTTACGCTATATTATTATGAGGATCTGACATTGAAGGAAATCAGTAACATTCTGGAGGTGTCGGAGTCCAGGGTATCCCAGCTACATACCCGTGCTTTACAGAAAATGAAGACAAAAATGGGAGACTACATGGGACTTTTGTAGAACCTCGTTGACCCGTAATGGAATGCGGGATGGGAAGGCAGAGGAAAAGGCGTATGCAGAATGGCTATTTTCAAGTGGTGAGAACACCGGGAGGTTATGGATTACAGATCTTCCAACCCAAGGATGGAGGAGAGGACGTAAGACTGCAGGAGGTAATGGATTATCTGGACAGACAATCCATACCTTATGATCCCATGTCCATTAAAAAGGCGATACTCGCAGAAGAAGACGCGGTCTGCTTTCTGGAACGAAAGGATTGTCCGGAAATCGAGGAGAGCTGTCAGATCACAGTCAGTCAGGATAATATGCAGGCAGTCATACGCTTCTATCCGGCGTCCCAGACCGGAAAACGTGCGACGATGGACAGTGTGATCAAGGATCTGAGATATCACAGCATCGTCTATGGAATCCAGATGAGTGTTCTGCAGGATCATTTTATGTCTGACGGAATTTATTGCACCGATCTGGTAGTGGCCCGGGGAAAAGAACCCAGACATGGCACAGACGCCTATATCAAATATTATTTTAATACGGATGTTCACGCACAGCCGACACTGAAAGATGATGGGACGGTGGATTATTTCCATCTGAATATGATCAACCCCTGTAAAAAGGGACAGCTGCTGGCAGAGGTCATTCCGGAGGACGAGGGAGAGTACGGAACTACCGTACAGGGTGCCAAGATCCGGCCCAGACAGGTGAAAAAAGCCCATCTGGAGTTCGGTCATAATATAGAGATTTCCGAAGACCGGAGAAGACTCACTTCTCTGGTGGATGGACATGTTTCCCTGGTAGAGGGAAAGGTGTTTGTATCGGATGTCTACGAAGTGGAAAATGTGGATCTGTCTACCGGAAATATTGATTTTGAGGGCAGCGTGCAGGTAAATGGCAATGTTTCCTCCAATTTCGTCATCCGGGCAGGCAGCAATGTGATCATAAGCGGTGTCGTGGAAGGTGCCTACATTGAGGCTGGGGGCAATATCATCATTGCCCGCGGAATGAATGGTATGGCAAAGGGTACGCTGAAAGCTGGGGGCAATATTGTGGCAAAATTCCTGGAGAATGCTACAGCCAGTGCCGGAGGCTATGTCAGCACGGAGTCGATCCTGCACAGCAATGTGATAGCGGCAACAGAGATCCAGGTAACCGGCAAGCGAGGATTTATCACCGGCGGTCATGTACGTGCCGGACAGAAGATTGAGGTTAAGACGCTGGGGGCAATGCTGGGAGCGCCGACGGTAGTGGAAGTTGGTGTGGATCCGGAAAAAAAGGCAGAATATATGAAGATGCAGAAGGAAGTCTCCGAGATTGTGAAGAATATCCGCAGTCTGCAGCCGATCCTTGCAAATTTTGCAGAAAAAAAGAGTAAGGGAGTCCGTTTTACACCGGATCAGATCAACTATCTCAGAAACACTGCAGCTTCCATGGAGACACTCAATAAGAGTCTGGAGGAAAAGAACCGGCGTATGCAGGAACTGCAGCTGGAGTTCAATCCGCAGGAGCGGGCCATGGTGCAGGTACGGGGAGAAGTGTACCCGGGTACTACGATCATCATCGGAGATTCTTCCATGCAGGTGAAGAGTACCTATCATTATTGCCGGTTCGAGCGCATTGACGGAGATGTGAAGTCCACACCACTGTAACCGGCAGCAGATTGTTGCAGGAACAGAAAATGGCAGAAAAGAGGAATGTCTTATGTCGTTTGGATCTTTGGAGGTTGCGTCGATCCCGCGAACGCAGGATTACACGACGATGAAGCAGAATGAAGACAATAAGGGTGCATTTCAACAGATGACGCTGGGAGAGCATGCACAGAAACAGAGTGAACAGCGGACCAGAGAAGTGCACAGCAGTGATAATGCAGACTGGTATACGGGGCAGTATGATGCCAAGGAAAAAGGAAAGAATGAGTATGCCGGTAACGGTGGTAAACACCGGAAAAAAGAAAATTCCGAAAAAGATGGTGTGGTGGTGACGAAACAGCATCAGGGATTTGACATTAAGATCTGAGAATACAAAGGAAAAGCAGTATGGGTATATTAGAAGTGGTTCTGCTGATCGCAGGAATCGTAATATTTATAGGAAGTTTTTTATTGCCTTCCGGAAAAGAAAGCGGAATCAATAAAGAAGCAGCAAAAGAAGAGATCAAAGGTCTTATGGAAGAAGAAATGCAGACAGTTCGCAGTCAGATGCAGGATAAAATGGACGAGACCTCGGAAGATGCGCTGGAGAAGGCGGAACGTTCCCTGGAACGTCTGACCAATGAAAAGATCATGGCAGTGAGTGAATATTCCGATACGGTATTGCAGGAGATTCACAAGAACCATGAGGAAGCCATGTTTTTATACGATATGCTGAACAATAAGCATGCCAATATCAAAGATACCGTATCCAAAATGGATAAGGCAGTGAAGGCGGCAGAAGACAAGGCTAAGGTCAAAGCGGAAGAGAACGTGAAGACACAGAAGGAGAATGTGACGGAAGAACAGCTGACAGAAGTACAGGAACCGGCAGAGACGATAGAGCCGTCCGGCTCCCCGGAGATCGGATTCATGGGGGAGACCGCAGAAGAAGGTCAGAACAATAACGAGAAGATTCTGGAAATGCACAGACAGGGCAAATCCACAGTGGCGATTGCCAAGGAACTGGGGCTGGGTGTCGGTGAAGTAAAGCTTGTGATCGACCTGTATAAGGCCTGACAGTAATCGTGTGAATTAAGGACGGAGATATCGATGAAATTAAAATATTATCTGCGAGGTCTCGGAATCGGTATGATCGTGACGGCATTGATCCTGGGAATCAGTTTTTCCAACCGGCAGGATCAGACATCCCAGATCATGACGGATGACCAGATCAGAGAGCGTGCGGCAGAACTTGGAATGGTGGACAGCAGTGAACTGACGCTGGCGGCACTGCAAAACAGTGAAAAACAGCCGACGGAAGGCACACCGGAGGAAACCACGCAGACACAGGAACAGAACAATATAGAAGCGGAACCGGAGACCACGGTTCCCGCAGAGACACAGGCTACGGTGGAACCGGAGACAACTCAGGAACCGGAAGCTACAGCAGAGCCAGAGCCTGAGAAGACGGCGGAACCTGAAAAGACGGCGGGACCGGAGACAACCGCAGAGCCGGAAGTAACCGAAGCACCACAGCGGACACAGACCGCCAGCATAACAATCCAGAGAGGCGATGATTCCGGCAGTGCCAGCAGACGGCTCTATGAGGCCGGACTGGTGGAGAATGCAAAGGCATTTGACAATTATTTATGCAACAACGGCTACAGCCGCAGTATCAATCCCGGCACATATGAGATCGCTCCCGGGGCTTCCGAAGAGGAAATTGCTAAAATAATCACAGGAAAACATTAAAAACCCCTTGTCATAGGGGTTTTCCTATGTTATAATCGCACTGTTGTGACAAAAAACACGCCTTTCGATTTGACGATGGTGCTCCTGCCAAAATGCAGAGGTCTTCGCCAGAGCTAACCGGGTTCTTAACGCGTCCCGGCAGAAAAGAAATGCGGAAGATTTTAACCAAATGGAGGTAAAGACATGAGCGTTATTTCTATGAAGCAGTTACTTGAAGCAGGTGTTCATTTTGGACATCAGACCAGAAGATGGAACCCTAAGATGGCTCCTTACATCTTCACCGAGAGAAACGGTATCCACATCATCGACCTGCAGAAGTCCGTTGTAAAGGTTGACGAGGCTTACAAGGCAGTATCCGAGATCGCCGCACAGGGTGGCACCATTCTGTTCGTTGGTACCAAGAAGCAGGCACAGGACGCTGTAAAGGTTGAGGCT
The DNA here is from genome assembly GCF_046969025.1 of Waltera sp. NCBI lineage: Bacteria > Bacillati > Bacillota > Clostridia > Lachnospirales > Lachnospiraceae > Waltera > Waltera sp. Next base: position 236,302 of record NZ_JBKVQF010000001.1, read on the forward strand.
GAGCGTTGTGGTATGTACTATGTAAACGAGAGATGGTTGGGTGGTATGCTGACCAACTTCAGAACCATCCAGTCCCGTATCGCAAGACTGCATGCAATCGAGACCATGTCTCAGGACGGTACTTTCGATGTACTGCCTAAGAAGGAAGTTATTCAGTTAAAGAAAGAATGGGAGAAGCTGGAGAAGAACCTGGGCGGTATCAAGAACATGACCAGAGTTCCCGACGCTATCTTCGTTGTAGATCCCAAGAAGGAGAGAATCTGCGTACAGGAAGCTCATGCACTGGGCATCACTCTGATTGGTATCGGTGATACCAACTGTGATCCTGAAGAGCTGGATTACATCATCCCCGGTAATGATGACGCTATCAGAGCCGTTAAGCTGATCGTTTCCAAGATGGCTGATGCTGTGATCGAAGCAAAGCAGGGCGAAGCTGTATACAGTGACGCTGACGTTGCTACCGAGGCTGAGGATATCGAAGAGGTTGCAGCTGACGCTGAATAATCCGATTCCATAAGAAAAGCATAGGAACCCAGATTGCGATGCCTGTCATTACGGTCTGGGTTCTTGAGGATAATATATTAATTAAGAAGAGAGGATAAAAAAATGGCAATTACCGCATCTATGGTAAAAGAGCTCCGTGAAATGACCGGCGCTGGTATGATGGATTGTAAGAAGGCTCTGAACGAGACCAATGGAGATATGGACGCAGCTGTTGAGTTCCTGAGAAAGAACGGACAGGCTAAGGCTGAGAAGAAAGCAAGCCGTATCGCAGCAGAAGGTGTTGCTCGTGCAGCTATCTCCGCAGACGGCAAGACCGCTTGCGTAATCGAAGTAAACTCCGAGACCGACTTCGTTGCAAAGAACGAGACCTTTACTTCTTTCGTAGAGGCTGTTAATGCAGCAGCACTTGCTTCCGATTTACAGGGTGGCAAGGATGGCGAAGATATCGAAGCACTGTTAGCAGTTCCTTTCGAAGGCGCAACCGTTAAGGATGCTCTGGTAGAGAAGACTGCTACCATCGGTGAGAAGCTGTCCATTCGCCGTTTCGAGAAGGTAGCCGGAGATGTAGCAGTATCCTACATCCATGGTGGCGGCCGTATCGGTGTTATCGTTGCAGCTAACGGCGCATCTGATGACGCAGCAAGAGAAGCACTGACCAACATCGCTATGCAGGTAGCAGCTATGAATCCTACCTACATCAGCAGAAATGATATTTCCGCAGAAGAGCTGGCTAAGTTACAGGAGATCACTGTTGACGCAGCTCTGAACGATCCTGCATCCCTGCCTAAGCCCATTCTGAACAAGCTGATCGACAAGGCTATGAACAGTTCTGCATGGAGCGATGAGGACAAGACTATCTACGAAGAGAAGAAGAGCAACATGAATTACCTGTTCAACTTTCTGTCCAAAGAAGCTGCAGCTGCTCTGGCTGAGCTGGCTATGGCTGACAAGGACGCTATCGTATCTGACAAGATCTTCAAGGGTCTGGCAGACGGTCGTGTATCCAAGCAGCTGAAGGAGATCTGCCTGTTAGATCAGACCTACGTTAAGGCTGAGGATGGCAAGCAGACCGTAGCTAAGTACCTGGAGAGCGTTAACAAGGCTCTGACCATCGCTAAGGTTGTTCGTTTCGAAGTTGGCGAAGGCATGGAAAAGAAGAACGAAGATTTCGCAGCAGAAGTTGCCGCTCAGATGAAAGGTTAATTATAGGATTATACGATAGAAAAAGGCATACGCGAGTATGCCTTTTTTGTTTGATGAATGGAAAGTTACGCGAGCAATGAGCCGCGCATAGGCATAGTGAAGACAGCGATGGGCGCTTGCGCACAATTCGCTGT